>DNCF01000333.1 GCA_003484545.1 Massilia sp.
GGCAGTGATACGCCCAGCGGCATGCCGGCCTCGATCTCGGCCAGCGTGAAGCCGAGCGCCTGCGCGCTGCGCAGGTAGCACAGCCATTCGACGGCTTCCGGCGGATAGTCGCGGTAGCCGTTGGCGCGGCGCCGCGCCGCCAGCAGGCCGCGCTCCTCGTAGAAGCGCAGGGTGTCGCGGCTCAGTCCGGTGGCCTCGGCCAGTTCTCCGATGCGCATGCTGTCTCTCATAAAATGTTTGACCCTGGAGTGTACTCCAGGGTTGACGATGTGGCTCCATGCATTTTCACATCAGGAGCCAGCCATGCCTTCCATCTCGTCTTCCGCCAACCGCAAGATCGTGCGCGCCAGCGCGCTCTACGACCTCGTCATCACCGCGCCGCTCGCCACGCCCTGGACCCTGCCGTTGGTGCACGGGGTGATCTCGGACCTGAACGTCGGGCTCGGCGGCGCGCCGCTGCCGGCCTTTGCGGCCTTCCACCTGTTCATCGGCGGCCTGCTGGGCTGCATCGTCGTCGTCTGGTCGCTGCTGCGCCTGCGGCATGCCGAGCGCCGCCTCGGCCTGTACGACGGCGCGGGGCGCTTCCTGTTCTCAAGCTGGATGGCCTGGACCCTGGCGGCCACCGGTGCGCCCGTCCTGTGGCTGCTGCTGGTGCCGGAGTTCGCCTGGGGCGTGGCGCAGTGGTGGCCGGTGCAAAAGGCGATGACCGACTCCCGCCAGCGGGACGGCCGGTTGGCCACGGCTTGATTCAGGCCGGCGCCGGCCGCTGCCAGACCAGTTCGCCGTTGCGCGTCACTTCGCGCACGCGGTGGAAGGGAATCATGCGCGCCTCGCCGTCGCGCTGCACCACGTCGAAGGAAAAATGCTGGCCGCGTTCGAGGATGATGCGCTCGAAGGACACGCGCACGATGCGCTTCAACACCCGGTCGTCATAGCCGATGACGAAGTGGGCGTTGCCGAAGTCGCCGTCCCAGAGGATGCGGTGCAACACGTCCTGGATCGGGACCATGGTCTACCTATCCCGGCAGGCGCGCGTCGTTGCAGACCATGGCCTGCAGCTTGTCCTGGGGCAGGGCCGGGCTGAAGTAATAACCCTGCATCTGGTCGCAGTCGTGCTGGCGCAGGAAGGCAAGCTGTTCCAGCGTTTCCACGCCTTCGGCGATCACCTTCAGCTTCAGGCTGTGGCCGAGGGCGATGATGGCGCGGGTGATCACGGCGGGGCCGTCCTGGAGGCCGCCGCCGAGGAAGGAGCGGTCGATCTTGATGACGTCGACCGGGAATTTCTGCAGCTGGCTCAGGCTCGAGTAGCCGGTGCCGAAGTCGTCGATCGACAGGCGCACCCCCAGCGATTTCAATTCGGCCAGTGCCTGCTTCGCTTCCTGCGGGCGGTCCATCAGCTGGCTTTCCGTCACTTCCAGTTCCAGCATGTGCGGATCGACGCCGTGGCGTTCCAGCACCTCGGCCAGGTGACGCGCGAACTGGCGCTGGCGCAACTGCCGCGCCGACAGGTTGATCGAGATGACGAAGTCGTCAATGCCCAGCGCGCGCAGGGTTTTGGCGGTGCCGCAGGCTTGCGCCAGCACCCATTCGCCCAGTGGCACGATGAGGCCGGTTTCCTCGGCCACGGGAATGAATTCTTCGGGCGAGACCAGGCCATGTTCCGGATGGCGCCAGCGCACCAGGGCTTCGGCGCCGATCACCTTGCCCGTGCGCAGGTCGACTTTCGGCTGGTAGTCGAGGGTCAGCTCGTCGTTGCGGATCGCCCGGCTCAGGCTGGCCTCGAGCAGCAGGTGCCGGTGCACGATCTGGTTCAGTTCGGTGGAATAGAACTGGCAGTTGTTCTTGCCCAGGCTCTTGGCGTGGTACATGGCGGCGTCGGCGGCGCGCATCACGCGGTCGACGTTGTCGCCGTCCAGGGGAAAGAGGCTGACGCCGATGCTGGTGCCGGCCACGATTTCCTTGCCCGCCACGGTGATCGGCGCGCCGACGCTGCGGCGGATGCGCTCGACCAGGTCGGCCACGTGCTGGGTGCTCGGCTGGTCGCGGATGACCAGCACGAATTCGTCGCCGCCGACGCGCGCGACCGTGTCGCCCTCGCGCACGCTGGCGCGCAGGCGGCTGGCGATCTCGCGCAGCACCACGTCGCCGGCTTCGTGGCCGAAGTTGTCGTTGATGTACTTGAAGTTGTCGAGGTCGAGGAAGGCCAGCGCGCCCAGCAGCTCGTTGCTCAGCGCGAATTCGATCGCCCGCTTCAGCTCGTCCTGCAGCAGGGTGCGGTTGGCCAGGCCCGTGAGCGGGTCGTGGTGGGCCAGGTGGTGCAGGCGCCGCTCGTAATGGCGGGCCTCGGTGATGTCGTTGCTGACGGCCACGAAGTGCGTCACTTCGCCGTCGAGATCGATCACCGGATCGATGCGCAGGTCGTTCCAGAAGATCTCGCCGTTCTTGCGCCGGTTGCGCAACACCGAGCGCACGCTGGTCCGGCGCTCCAGCGCGTCGTGGATGCGCTGGTGTTCGTGCACGTCGCAGCCTTCGATGCGCATGAAGCGCGGATCGCAGCCCTTGATCTCGGCCAGGGTGTAGCCGGTCATCTGCTCGAAGGCGGGATTCACGTACTCGATATGGTTCTTGCCGTCCGCGTAGCAAGTGATGATGATTGCATTGACGCTGGAATAGATGGCCCGCTCGCGCACCCGCATTCCCTGTTCGCTCTGCTTGCGCGCCGTGATGTCGAGTCCGGTGCCGAACACGCAGGGCAGGTTGCCCAGGTTGGTGCGCACGCAGTGGAACAGGAAAGTGGTGCGCTTGCCGTGCTTGCCGACCAGCTCGGCCTCGTGCGAGGAGCTCTGGTGGTCGAAGGCGGCCAGGATTTTCTTCACGATGAGCGGGCGTTCCTTCTCGTCGAAGAAGCCCTCCACGTGACAGGTGGGCATTTCCTCGCTCGACATTTCGAGCGCTTCTTCCAGCTGGTGGTTCCACAAGAGCAGGTGACCGCTCTGGTCGATCACGTAGAACACGCAGGGCAGGCCCTCGATGATGTCGGCCACCGGCAGGTCCTGGATCAGCGAATAGCGCGAGGGCCCGTGGCCATTGCGGGGAATCATGATGACGCTGAAGCTGCCGGGCAGGTCCGCGTCGTAGGACTGCGGCGCGACCGTGATCCGCACCGGCATGCGGTTGCCGTTGGCACAGATCAGGTTGCCGGTGGAATCGATGTCGGCGCGCGCAGCGACCGACAGGGCGGGGCTGTCCGGAGTGTCGAATTCGACGATCCGGGCCAGCGTCTGGTGCCGGATGTCGGCCGCAGTGTAGCCGGCCAGCTTTTCGCAAGCCTTGTTCCAGCTCGTGATCCTGCCCTCGGCATCGACCACGAAGACCGCAAGCGGCAAAGGTGACAGGTTCAACGCGCCCTCCAGGACCGTTGTGCGCCCGCGTCCAGCCGGGCGCGTTTCAATCGGTTCATGATAGCGCAGCAACCGGTCCAGTGCGAGCGGTGATTGTGCGCGTGCGCGGCAGGCGGGCGCGGCTGGATACGGGGTATTCATGATCCAGGGTCACGAATTGCCTGGCGATTATTGATTTCCAAGCAATAATTTTCCCGGCCGATCAGCCGGCGGGAGCGGCGGGCGCGGCCGGCAGCGTGGCGGGC
>DNCF01000089.1 GCA_003484545.1 Massilia sp.
GCAAGCTGATCATCCGGTCAGACCGCGTGGCCTCGAGAGCCAAACCTACGAAATACGCGCGTCGCGAATAATAGGGGAGCCGCTTCGACAATCCGATCCGGACACGCGTCGCCGTCGACGCGGCTGCACACTGGAAGCCGGTCGGAGTTCCGGCCTATTGTCGTACCGCGCCCCTGAGCCTGATATCGGCTGACGACGCCCCGACAAGGATAGGAATGTTCCCTGTCGCCGCAACCCATCGGTCCTGGTTCACATCCCAGTAGGACATCGACTCGAGTGCGAGCGGGATGGTGACATCCTCGGATTGACCGGGGGCCAGGTTCACCTTGGCGAAACCGGCCAATGCCTTCGGTGCCGTGTCCACGGGCGCGGGGAGTTTTCCGGCATACACTTGCACCACTTCACTGCCAGCCACGCCGCCGGCGTTCGTCACCCTGACGGTGATCGACGTGGGCGTAGTGCGCAAGTTACTGTAGCCGAAGGTAGTGTAGGACAAGCCATGGCCGAATGGATACTGCGGTTGCAGGTTGAATTGTTCATAGCCGCGATAACCGACGAAGATGCCCTCCGAGGCCTGTACTTCGGTGCCGATGCCAGGGTAGCGTTCCGTTGTGGAGACCGGGGTCCTGGTGTCGTCCACCGGCATCGTGAGCGGCAGCTTGCCCGACGGATTGACATCGCCAAAGAGGATATCCGCGATGGCGTTGCCTTGTTCCTGCCCGCCATACCAGGCCTGGAGCACGGCGGGCACCGTCGCATCCCAATCCGAGGTCTGGATCGCGCCACCGGTCGTCAGCACCACGATGGTGTTGGGATTGGCGGCAGCTACCTGTTGGATCAGCTTGCCTTGCCCGTTGGGCAGGCGCAAGGTGGACCGGTCTCCGCTCTCCGATCCGTAATCGCGCACCACGACGATCGCGACGTCGGCGCTGCGCGCCAGGTCGGCGGCCGCCTGCGCCGCGGGCGTGACCACGCCGGCGGGCGGGACCCAGCCAAGCTTGAACTGCGGGCCGGTATCGGTCGTGGCCGGCGCGGTGTTGGAAAACTCGGCGCGGATGGAATGGACCGAACCGGCCTCGAACTCGAACGTGGCCGTCTTCGTCTCCGGCGGCTGGGTCACCGTGGCGATCCCGGCGGTCGACGCCACCAGTTTGCCGTCCACGAACAGGCGGCTAAGGCCCGTGCTGGTCAGCGCGAGTTCGTAGGAGCCGGTGACCGGCGCGGACAGCGTGCCGGTCCAGCGGATCGAGCTGCTGCCATTGATGCTGACCGGAACGGTCGGAAACTCGGGTGAGGAAGCGGAAAAGCCCGGGAACAGGAAGAAGCCGCCGTTGATGGCGGCGTAGGGCTCGGTCCGATCGATTTCAGGCGTGCCCGAAAAATCGGGATTCAGGAAATACTCGGCGCGTATGCCGCTGCCCTGTCCCTTGGCCGGTTTCAGGAAACCTTGCGGGATCGGGTCCGGCCCGGGCAGGAACGAGGCGGGGGTGACGGGATCGGCGCCGGGGCTGTACGCCACCTCCACCCCTTTCGCGCGGGACCGGATGCCTTCGAGCGCGCTGACGGTGTAGGTCGGCTTCACCAGGCCGCTGCCGCCGCCGGCGGCGACGTTATTCGCGTCGGCGCCGATAACGGCGATCGACCTGATGCTGCTCTTCAGGGGAAGGGTCTGGTTTTCGTTCTTCAGCAACACGATCGCCTGCTGCTCGATAGCGCGGGCGATTGCGCCATGCTCGGCTTCCGGCAACGCCTGGACTGTCGCGCGATTGTCGAACAGTCCGCGCAGGAACATCTCGCGCAGGATGCGCAGTACGGCGTCGTCGATGCGCGATAGCGGCACCTGGCCGGTGCTGACGGCGGTCAGCAAGGGTTCGCAGAAACGGCAAGAAGCCTGCCCGGGGCCGGATGGGCTGCCGGGGTTGTCGGGCGGCGGGTATGCCCCCGGCAACTCCTGGTCGAGACCGCTCGTGATCGCCGGCACCGTACTGAAGCTGGCGTTGTAGTCGGTCATTACCCAGCCTTGGAAGCCGATCTGCCGCTTCAGAATCTGGTTCAGCAGCAGATCGTTCTCGCAAGCGTAAGTGCCATTGACCTTATTGAAGGAACACATGACTGAACCGGGACGCGCGGCGGGCACCGCAATGCCGTACGGCCTGGTATAGATTTCCTGGATCGCGCGCTCGTCGGCCGTGACGTTCAGGCCAAAGAGCCGGTTTGTCTCCTGGTTGTAGAGGTTGTAATGCTTGACGGCGCTGATGACGGGACTATCCTGGATGCCCTGCACCTGGGCCGCCCCCATGATCCCGACCAACAAGGGGTCCTCGCCGAAATTTTCGAAGGTGCGGCCGAACAGCGGCGCGCGCGCGATGTCGAGGACGGGACCGAGCACGACGTTGTGCCCTGTCCAGTGCGCCTCCTTGCCCATGACCTCGCCATATTGCCTGGCAAGCTGGGGATTCCAGGTCGCTGCCAGCGCTTTTCCCGAGGGGAGCGCCGTCGCCCGCTGGCCGTTGACGGCAGGATCGGCGATGCGGATACCCACCGGACCGTCCGCCATCGTCAGCGCGGGAATGCCCAGGCGCGGAATCGGGGCATTGTAGAAGCCGTAGTAGTTGTTCAACTCGCCGTGCAGCATGTCGATCTTTTCCTGCAGCGTCATCCTTGCCAACAAGCTTCGGGCGCGTATGTCCGCCTGGCCCTCGTCGACGGCGGACGCGCCGGG
>DNCF01000213.1:0-153 GCA_003484545.1 Massilia sp.
CGCACGTCGTTCACCGCCTTCACGGTCGGCAGCGTCAGCGGCGACACCGGCTGGCGCGTGGCGCGTTCGATGGCCTTCAGCAGGCCGCGCTCGCGCGGGGTGATGAACAGGATCGCCTCGCCGCTGCGACCTGCGCGGCCGGTGCGGCCGATG
>DNCF01000213.1:359-7366 GCA_003484545.1 Massilia sp.
GCCGGTGCGGCCGATGCGGTGGGTGTAGCTTTCCGGGTCCGACGGCACGTCGTAGTTGATGACGTGGCTGATGCGGTCCACGTCCAGGCCGCGCGCGGCGACGTCGGTGGCGACCAGGATGTCGATCTTGCCGTTCTTGAGTTGCTCGATGGTGCGCTCGCGCTGCTGCTGGGCCATGTCGCCGTTGATCGCCGTGGCCGCGAAGCCGCGCGCCTGCAGCTTGGTCGCCAGTTCCTCGGTGCCCAGCTTGGTGCGGGCGAAGATGATCATGCCGTCGAAGGGCTCGGCCTCGAGGATGCGGGTCAGCGCGTCGAGCTTCTGCATGCCGGCCACCAGCCAGTAGCGCTGGGTGATGTTCTCGGCGGTGCCGGTCTTCGCCGCGACCGTCACTTCGGCCGGGTCGCGCAGGTAGGTCTTGGCGATGCGCTTGATCGCCGGCGGCATGGTGGCCGAGAACAGCGCGATCTGGCGCTCTTCCGGGGTCTGCTGCAGGATGTGCTCGACGTCGTCGATGAAGCCCATGCGCAGCATTTCGTCGGCCTCGTCCAGCACCAGGGTGGTCAGCTGCGACAGGTCGAGCGAGCCCTTCTCGATGTGGTCGATCACGCGGCCCGGGGTACCGACGACGATCTGCACGCCGCGGCGCAGGGCCGACAGCTGCGGGCCATAGCTCTGGCCGCCGTAGATCGGCAGCACGTGGAAATTCTTCAGGTGGGCCGCATAGCTCTGGAAGGCCTCGGCGACCTGGATCGCCAGTTCGCGCGTGGGCGCCAGCACCAGCGCCTGCGGCGCGCTCTGCTTGGTGTCGATGCGCGACAGGACCGGCAGCGCGAAGGCGGCGGTCTTGCCGGTGCCGGTCTGCGCCTGTCCCAGCACGTCGCGGCCTTCCATCAGCAAGGGGATGGTGGCGGCCTGGATCGGCGACGGCGTCTCGTAGCCGACCTCCTTCAGCGCCTTCAGGATGGGCGCCGGGATGTTGAGGTCGGAAAACGATGGGATGGGGGTGTCAGACATGGATGAGTTGCTCTTAAAGTGATGCGAAAGCGATAGTTTACACCGTCGCCCAGGCAGACGTGGGCCGATTGACTTGCGTCGCCGATATTGCAATAGAAAAAAGCCCTTGCAGGCATTGTTGCCTGCAAGGGCTGCTACCGATGTCGCCGCCCGGAAGCGGCGCATCAGACTTACAGTTTGTAGTTCAGGCCGAGCAGCATCTGGCGGCCATACTTGGTGTAGCCGCGCGGACGGTCCTTGGTGCCGGCGTAGGTCTCGAAGTTGGTGTCGGTCAGGTTGTTGACCTGGAACAGCACCGACAGACCCTTGACTTGCGGGAAGTCGTAGCCCAGCTGCAGGTCGACGACCTTGTCCGCCTTCACGAAGGTCAGTTCGTTGGCGCCGCCGATGCCGCCGATCTCGCCGACGAAGTCGCTGCGATAACGCTGGCTGACGCGGGCCGAGAAACCATCCTTCTCGTAGTAGCCGGTCACGTTGAAGACGCGCTTGGACAGACCCGGCAGCGGGATGTCCATGCCGCCGAAGCGCTGGTCTTCGATGGTGATCTGGCTGCTGGTGAACGAGGCGTTGGCGGTGATGCCGAAGCCGTCGAGCATCGGGTGGATCATGTCCAGCGGGGTCGATACCGCGAACTCCAGGCCGGCCAGGCGGCCGCCTTCGCCGTTGCGCGGCTGGCTCATGGTGCCGATGTCGCTGGTCGCGCCTTCCAGGCGGTACTCGGAGAAGTCACGCGGCATGGTGATGTTGTAGATATACGACTTCAGGTCCTTGTAGAAACCTGCTGCCGACACATAACCCTTGTTGCCGAAGTACTTCTCGTACGACAGGTCGATCTGCGAAGCGCGCCATGGATCGAGCTGGGCGTTGCCGCCGTTGCCCCATGGGGTGCCGGTGCTTTGCTGGGTCAGGCCGACTTCCAGCGCCGCGTTCAGCTCGTTGAGCTTGGCGCGTGCCAGGGTCTTGCCCAGGCCCAGGCGCACGACCTGCTCGTTCGGCAGGGTCCAGGCCAGGTTCAGGCTCGGCAGGTAGTCGGTGTAGGACTTGCCGTCGGTCAGCGGAACCAGGTCGGCGAACGGCCAGGCGCGCAGCGTGTTCGCGGTCGAGCTCTGGTCGGTCTTGACGACCTGGACGCCGACGTTACCGCGCAGCGGCATGGACATCAGCTCGGTGTCGATGTTGAGCTTGACGTAGCCGGTCTTGACCTTCTCGTCGATGCTCCAGTTCTTGGTCGCGCCCCATGGCACCAGGATGGCCGGGGTGTACGGGCCGAAGTTCTGGGCCAGCACCTTGTCGATGTCCCAGCTCAGGGTGTTCGGCAGCGCGTACAGGCTTTGCGAGCCGTTGATCACGTCGGCGGCGAAGCTGCCGTCGCCGATCTTGTTGAAACCGGTTTCCAGGTGCTGCTTTTCCTTCGAGCGCTTGGAAACGTTGAAGCCGACTTCGACGCTGTTGAACGGACCGTCGGCGAACTTGTACTCGACGCTGGCGCGGGCCGAGTTCAGCTTGTCGGTCAGGTTCGGGGCGTTGACGTAGCCTTCGCCGAACTGGCCGCCGATGCGGATGTCGTTCGGGTTATCGTAGGAACCCGACAGGTTCAGCGCGGGAATGGCGCTGCCGCCCGTGTAGTCGAAGCCCAGGGTCTGGCGGAACTGGCGGCCGGCGTTGATCTCGACCAGCTCTTCCTTGTGGTCGGCCTTCGAGTGGCTCAGGTCGATGATGCCGACCCAGTCGCCCGAGGTGAAGCGGTTGTTCCAGCCGATCGCGGTCAGCTTGTCTTCGCGGGTCATGCGGTTGTTGCGCACCACCGGGTTGACGTCGTTGGCGAGACCGGCGCGCATCACGCCGTTGACGATGGTCGGATTGGCGAAGCTGACGGTGCCGTCATCCTTCATCGGGATTTCCATGCCGCGGCGGATCTCTTCCTGGTCGAAGCGCGAGTGATAGGCGTCGATGGTCGAGGTGAAGTTGCGGTTCGGGCGGTACTCGAGCACGCCCATCAGGCCATCGCGCACCTGGTCGCCGGTGACGGCCAGGGCCTTGATGCCTTTCGGTACCTTGACGGTCTGGCCGTTGACGGTGGCGTCAACCCAGTCCCAGGTCTCGAAGGTCTCGGAGACGTTCGGCTTGTCCTGGCGCGCATAGCCGATCGCCACACCGATGGTGCGGTTGGCGAACTGGTCGACGTAGGAAGCGCTGATGCGGCTGCCGGTGTCCGGCGAGCCGGCGCTGACCGAACCCTTGGAATTCTTTTCGCCGCGCACGTTGACGCTGATCGCGCGCTCGCGCAGCGACAGCGGCTTGATGGTCTGCATGTCGACGGTGCCCGACAGGCCCTGGCCGACGACGCCGGCGTCCGAGGTCTTGTACACGGTGACGCCGTTGATCAGCTCCGACGGGTACTGGTCGTATTCGACGGTACGGTTGGCGCTGGTGCTGACCTGCTCGCGGCCGTTCAGCAGGGCGGTCGACAGATCGCCCGAGGTGCCGCGGATGCTGATCTGCTGTGCCTGGCCATTCACGCGCTGCGACGACAGGCCCGGCAGGCGGGCCAGCGACTCGGCGATCGAGATGTCCGGAAGTTTGCCGATGTCTTCGGCGGAAATGGCTTCGACGATGCCGGTGGCATCGCGCTTGACGGTGATGGCGTCCTCGATGGCGCGGCGGATACCGGTGACCTGCACGGTCTGGATCGGCGCTTCGGCAGCCGGCTCGGTGACGGCGGTTTGCGCGTAGGCGTTACCCGCCATGGCGGTGACGAAGATGGCGCAGCCGGTTGCAACCGGGCTCAGCTGGAATACAAGGCCTGCCGTGTTCGCAGCGCGCTTGTTTGCGAAAATTTTCATTTGTCCCCTCAGTCAGAACTACATAATTTCCCGGAAACAGCTTCAGAGCCACGGCACGGGATCCAAACCAACGTCTTTTTTTAGACGTTCTGTCAACGATTCTGTACTAAAACTAGATGCACTGTCAACGGGAGTTGCTTGACACTACGGCCAACCGCAGCCTTTCTCTCTATTGTATAGAATGAAAACAGAAGAACGTTGTATTCGGGCTACAGAACACCGTATGCACGGGTGTAGTCGGACTACAAGCCGCTTACTTTTCACCAAGTGAGTGCAGGAACGCACCAAGCTGGTGCGCTCCTCAGCGTCTTTTCGTGATCGAAACGTCAAGCGAATGTGTTTGAAGCCTGCGCTCACGGTCTCCGCTCACACCCACCGATGAACTTGCCGACAATCGAGAACCCGGCAGTATGTACTTAAACTAGCAGCTCATCCGCGTTGTCGCATGGGCGGCGCTATAGTATGCTTCCCTCGATAATAGAGAGACAACTGGACGCTCCCGGCGTAACCAGCCAATAATATGTAGCGAAACTACCTCTCCAGCCGCCTGCATCTCACGCAGCCCTCCATATCTTGCCGAGTCCGCCATGAGACGTTCTTTTGCAACACTTTTCCTTGCCGCCAGCTGCGCCGGCGCCTTTGCCGCCACGCCGACTGCCATCGAGCACATGGAACCGCCCTTCTGGTGGGCCGGCATGCAGCACAAGGGCCTGCAGCTGATGGTCCACGGCAAGGACATCGGCCGCATGGAAGCGGCGCTCGACTACCCAGGTGTGCGCCTGGTCTCGAGCACCCGGGTGCCGAATGCGAACTACCTGTTCGTCGACCTCGAGATCGCTCCCGAGGCACAGCCGGGCTCGTTCGACATCGTGTTCACAGGGGAAGGCCGCAGCGAGCGCTATCGCTACCGGCTGCTGGCGCGCGAACCGGGCTCGGCACAGCGCCAGGGCTTCGGGCCCGGCGACGCCATCTACCAGGTCATGCCCGACCGCTTCGCCAACGGCGATCCATCGAACGACAACGTGGCCGGGATGCGCGAACAGGCCGACCGCAAGCATGGCGGCGGACGCCACGGCGGCGACATCCAGGGAACCATCGACCATCTCGACTACATCGCCGGCCTGGGCTTCACCCAGTTGTGGCCGACGCCCCTGGTCGAGAACGACTCCCCTGCTTACTCCTACCATGGGTACGCCGCCACCGACCACTACAAGATCGACCCGCGCTACGGCAGCAACGAGGACTTCGTGCGCCTTTCCCGCGAAGCGAAGCAGCGCGGCATGGGCCTGATCCAGGACGTGGTGCTGTCGCACATCGGCAAGCACCACTGGTGGATGAAGGATTTGCCGACGCCGGACTGGATCAACTACGGCGGCAAGTTCGTTCCGACCCAGCACCACCGCGTCGCCGTGCAGGACCCGTATGCCGCGCAGGCCGACAGCGAGAACTTCACCCGAGGCTGGTTCGTCGAAGGCATGCCGGACCTGAACCAGACCAATCCGCTGGTCGCGAACTACCTCATCCAGAACAACATCTGGTGGATCGAGTACGCCGGCCTGTCCGGCCTGCGTATCGACACCTACGGCTATTCGGACGGCGCCTTCCTGACCGAATACACCAGGCGCCTGATGGCCGAGTACCCGCGCCTGAACATGGTGGGCGAGGAATGGAGTACGCGCGTGCCCGTCGTGGCGCGCTGGCAGCGCGGGAAGGCCAACTTCGACGGCTACACCAGCCACCTGCCCAGCCTGATGGACTTCCCGCTGGTCGATGCGATGCGCAATGCGCTCTCGAAGACCGGCGAGGAAAATGGCCTGAACGAGGTCTACGAGACGCTCTCGCTCGACTACCTGTATCCGGAGCCCGGAAACCTGGTGCTGTTCGGCGGCAACCACGACATGGCGCGCATGTTCAGCGCCGCCGGCGAAGACTTCGCGCGCTGGCGCATGAACCTGGTGTTCCTGATGACGATGCCGCGCATCCCGCAGTTCTACACCGGCGACGAGATCCTGATGACCAGCACCGTCAAGGGCCGCGACGACGCCAGCTACCGCCGCGACTTCCCCGGCGGCTGGGCGGGCGACAAGGTGAATGCCTTCAGCGGCGCCGGACTCACCAGCCAGCAGCGCGCGGCGCAGGACCTGGTGCGCAAGCTTGCCAACTGGCGCAAGAACGAACCGGTCATCCACAGCGGGCGCCTGATGCACTTCGGCCCCGAGCAGAACACCTGGGTCTACTTCAGATATAACGAACATAAACGCATCATGATCGCCATGAACAACAACGACAAACCGATGACCCTGCCGACCGCGCGCTTCCAGGAGATGCTCAAGGGCGCGCCCGGCGGCGTCGATGTCCTGAGCGGGTCGACGGTCGACCTGGGCCGCGAACTGCGCCTGGCGCCGAAGTCGGTCGTCATCATCGAACTGCCGGGGGCATGATGAAAACTTCCGTACTCGCACGCTCGCTCGCCCTTGCCTTTTCCTTCTCGTTCGGCGGCGCCGGCGCAGTGGAAAAGCCCGGCGTCGACGCCTTCTTCGACGCCATGGCCATCCATGCGCAACCCGGCCAGCAGGCGCGCTTCGTCGCCGGCGACAACCTGGCCGGCTACTTCGAGGCCTTCACCCACAGCTACGACAAGGGCGAAGGCTACGTCTTCAAGAGCGGCACCGTCTTCCACAACTACATGAGCTTCGCCGACGGGGTGCAGAACGACCGCACGGGTGCAAGCGAGGAAGTGCTGCCCTGGGGCCACCGCGTGCGCTACGCCAACGGCGCGCGCGAGGAACTGGCGCTGCTCTCGAAGCAGCAGGCGCTCGCGCTGCGCGTGAGCAGCGCGAAGGACGCGACGCTGGCCCTGCGCCCCTTGCTCAAGACGGCGGGCGGCGTGACCCAGGCCGACGGCATCGTCACCGTGGCGCCCGGCAAGGGCGCGGCCATGTTCATGGCGCTCGCCGCCGACCAGCCCTTCATCCTGCGCGACGACCTGACGCTGGCGACAAAGGCGCCCGCGACATCGTTCACCGTGATCGCCGCCTTCGGCGCCACCGCCGCCGAAGCGGCCGCACGCGCACGCACGCCGGCGCAGGGCGATGCGACCGCCGCCGAGCGCCGTTCGGCCCATGAGGCGCTGACGCGCAGCTACCTCGC
>DNCF01000214.1 GCA_003484545.1 Massilia sp.
GGCCGGCTCGACGTCCTGGTCAACAATGCCGGCACCGACGTCACCCTGCCGGTCGCCGAATTGTCCGAAGAAGAATGGCTGCGCGTTATCGGCACCAACCTGAACGGCCCTTTTCTCCTCGCCAAGCACGCTGCGGCCCACATGCGTACCCTGGGCGGCGGCCACATCGTCAACGTCGCCTCCACCGCAGCCAAGCGCGCCTGGCCCAACGCGGCGGCCTACCACGCCAGCAAGTGGGGATTGCTGGGACTCTCGCATGCCCTGCATGCCGAGCTGCGTCCGCAGAACATCCGCGTCACCGCCGTCGTGGCCGGCGGCATGCGTACGCCCTTCCTGCTCGAACGCTTTCCCGAGCTCGACCCGGCGCAGCTCCAGGACCCGGCGAACGTCGCCGAAGCCATCCGCGCGGTCCTGTGCATGCCGCCCGAGACCGTGATCGCCGAACTGATCGTGCTGCCGATGCGCGAGACTTCATGGCCCTGACATGAAAGCGATCTTTCTCGACAAGGACGGCACCCTGATCGACAACCTGCCGTACAACGTGGAACCGCGCCGGATCCGCCTGGCTTCCGGCGCTGGCGCCGCGCTGCGCCTGCTGACCCGGCTCGACTACCGCCTGTTCGTCGTCAGCAACCAGGCGGGCATCGCCGAAGGCCGCTTCCCGGAAGACGCCATGCACGCCGTCGGCGACCGGATCGCCGACCTGCTGTTTCGCGAAAACCTGCTGCTCGACGGCTTTTATTACTGCCCGCATCATCCCGGCGGCACGGTCGCGGCCTATGCCGTCGAATGCGATTGCCGCAAGCCGCTGCCCGGCCTGCTCCTGAAGGCGGCGTCCGAACACGGCGTGAACCTGCGTTCGTCCTGGATGATCGGCGACATCCTGCACGATGTCGAAGCCGGCAACCGCGCCGGCTGCCGCACCATCCTGCTCGACAACGGCAACGAAACCGAATGGCGCCTCGGCCCACGCCGCATTCCCACGCGCATGGCGCCCGACCTCTACGCGGCCGCCTTGCTCATCGCCAGCCACGAGAACGAATGACGCCCCTCCCGTCCTCCCCTTCCCTTTGGACGCAGGCGCGGCACGTCCTGTGCGTGCGCCTCGACGCGCTCGGCGACGTCCTGATGTGCACGCCGGCACTGCGCGCCCTGCGCGCGCAACATCCGGAACGCCGCCTGACCCTCCTGAGCTCGCCGGCGGGGGCGGCGCTCGCGCCCTACCTGGACGACGTCGACGCCGCCATCGCCTGGGAAGCGCCCTGGATGAAGAGCAGCGCGGTCCTCGAGCCGGGGCGGCACCTGGACTGGATCGCCATGCTCGCCCGCCAGCGCTTCGACGCCGCCGTCGTGTTCACCTGCTACAGCCAGAGCGCGCTGCCGGCCGCCCTGCTGTGCCAGCTCGCCGGCATTCCCCTGCGCCTGGCCTATTGCCGGGAAAAGCCTTACCAGCTCTTGACCGACTGGATCGCCGATCCCGAGCCGGGCGCCATGGTCCGGCACGAAGTGCAGCGCCAGCTCGACCTGGTGCGCCACGTCGGCGCCGAGGTCGCCGACGAGCACCTGGCCTTCACCCCGAGGAAAGCCGACCACGATGCGGTGCGCGCGCGCCTGCGCCAGGCCGGCATCGACCCGGACGGACGCTGGCTGGTGCTGCATCCCGGCGCCAGCGCCCCCGCGCGCCGCTATCCGCCGCGTCACTGGCAAACGCTCGCGCGCGCGCTCGTGGAACGGCTCGACTGTCCGCTGGTCTTCACCGGCGCCGCGCACGAGGCGGCCCTGATCGCGCAGATCGCGCCACCCGGCGCCGCATCCATGCACGCGTTTGCCGGACAACTCGGCATCGGCGAACTGGGCGCCCTGCTGGCGCAATCCTCGCTGGTGGTCAGCAACAACACCGGTCCGGCCCACCTGGCGGCCGCGGTGGGCGCGCCCGTGGTCGACCTCTACGCCCTGACCAATCCCCAGCACACGCCCTGGCGGGTGCCGAGCCGGGTGTTGAACCACGACGTCGACTGCCGCAACTGCGAACGCAGCGTCTGCCCCCAGGGCCACCACGATTGCCTTGAAAAACTGCTGCCCGAGCAGGTCGTCGATGCGGTCTGCAGCCTGCTCAAGCAGACGGAGCCCTACAGGCGAAAGGAGATGCAAGCGCAGATGTGATCGGCGCCGCTTGAACTTTTGTAGGGGGGCACCTGTGTCCATGCGGCCTCACCGGTTGATACATCTGCGCGTCGTGAGCTCGCCCACGATCACACCAATCCGCGAACGACCGTTTCTGTCCGCGCGTTCCCGATGACGCCTGCACGACGTAATTGCATCGACTATGCGCCATCGACCACTGTCCTTTGCCACGCTCGCGTGCTTCATGCGCGCCGTCTGGATGTTGCCGTTGTAGGGTGGGCACTTGTGCCCACGCGGTCTCATCGTTTGATGGCCTGCGCCTCGCGATCTCGCCCGCAGCTGAACCGATACGCAAAAGATTTTCTATGCACACTTTCTCGATCACGCTTGCGCGTCGTCTGACGAACCAAACAGCGCGCTCCTACCCGCGCAAGCTCACTTGCGCTTCTGCTGCCCCACCTGCGCCCCGCCGCCACACTAGCGCGGAACAACTCGAGCGGAATCGCATTCGCCATCGCCTGCATGCCCAGGTCGTTCGGATGCAGGTGGTCGCCGCTGTCGTAGGCCGGCAGCATGCGCGTCGGGTGGGACGGGTCGCGCACGGCGCGGTCGAAATCGATCACGGCGTCGAATTCGTCGCTGGAACGAATCCAGTTGTTCACGGCCTGGCGCACCGCTTCCTTCTCCGGCGTGTAATAGCCGGGGAAGACCGTGCCCTCGAACGGCGTCAGCGTTGCGCCATAGACCGGAATCCCCTTGGCGTGGGCGCGTGCGATCAGCTGGCGGCAGCCGGGGGGCGGGTGAGCCCGCTCAATGGTGTGCCAAGCCTGTCAGCTGATCGAATCGCGGACTGCAAATAGCGCGGACGCTACTTCCAGCGATTTCTTGGGGTTTTCTGCAAACCGGCCGTTCAGCACATCAACGAGATTGCTGGGCATGAAGTCCCGGTAGGAAGAACTGATCGACAGCGCTTCCTCATGTGCCTGGATGGCCGCCTTACGCACATCATCGTTGAGCGAACTCCAGACCAGCGTCGGCTTGTGACCAATACGGCTCGCGTTCAAGCGCTTAGCTTTTTCGCTCATCGCGTCTTCCCAGGCTGTGCGGTTCGTGTCGAGTTCAATCGGCTGGTCGTTGCTTCCCTCAAAACCCTTGCCGTCGAACGGCATACGCATCAGGTCTGGGTGCAGCTTCTGCATAATGTCCCGAATCAATCGTCCAGAGGCACGGTCGCTAAACGGTATCGAGTGCGCGGCTTTCAGCAGCGAGGCAGACATTAACGGGAACCAGGTGGCACGTTCGTGGTGGAGCGCAAAGCCGCGAAGTCCGAAATGCGACCGGTTCCGGAAAAACAGGTAGTGGGACTCGAGCTTATCGCTCAACGTAGCGCCGGGCAGCTGGCTCAACGTCGAGGCAAGATGCTCAGCAACGAGCTGCTGATGCGCGCGTTCGAATGGTCCCTGCGCCCCGACTTTGCTGACAAAGCGGGTTGCGAACGAGCTGGCGTCGTCGCCGGCCATTACGTGATGACGCAAAGGAGTGCTCCAGGCGGTGCGCAGAATCTCGCCGCTGCCGCCAGAAAGCGAGATCGAATCCCTGTTGCGGCCGTCATAGGTCCAAGCGGCTGCGCCGATACGGTGATACAGACCGTGAAAATAGCTGCGCCATATCTGCATGTTTTCGTCGAACGAGATCGGCGTCTGCGGTAGGAAGCTTCCACGATGGAAATTCCCCCCGAAATGATTAGCGATTCCACATGCAATCGGAAGATCCTGGTTGCTCGATATGTCGACCGTATTTAGCCCGATTCGCTGCTGCCACTTTGGGAAATTCAATACCGAACCGAAGACCATGCGGCTATCTTTCCCGCCGCTCAAATCAACGATAATTTCCCCGAAAGCCGAGCTGTCGAGCACGGCATTTGTATTGTCGAGAAGCTCCTGCACCCCGACATCGACAAGGTATTCATAGTCGTCAGGTGCGGCTGTTATCGCATACTCCAGCGCTGCCTTGGGCTGCAGAGCAAGCACGCCGTTGTTCAGCGTCACGCGCTTGTTTACTGGAACGACGCTCACCCCTTGGGTCAGCATTTCGTGCCCGGTGTACTGCTGCGAGAAGAACGGCTCAGGGGTGAACAGCAGCGACAGCGCCGCCTTATCGTTGAGCTCTAGTTTGAAGCCGAGCGCTTTCAGCACCAGGGTATGCAAGTGGAGCCGATTGCTCAACACCGCGCAGCTGTCGTGCTGGGACGCGAACAGATGGCCGTGGCCAAGCAGATCGGTCTCCGCTCTCACGCCGTCCTGGTCGACGTTGAAATAGGTGAATTGGCCTACGTTACCGCTGATGTCGGATCGCTTACTAACGTCGGCCAAATTGGCTCCGCCGAAAACAAATCGCCCACCGATATTTCCGAATCCGGAAAATAGCTGGAAGGAATCGTCGCGATGCACGAACTGCGCGCTTCTGCTGTAGATGGCTATCGACGTTGGGTTGCCGGGGTTCAGCACATGCACGACCAGGTCCTCACTGTCAAGGGTCGATCTAATCTTTTGCGCAGCTTGCGCAGCAAGTGCCGCATCTTTGAAATTGACAACTGCACAGTCCGAATATGGGAATGGTAGAGCGAAAAATCGTGGCATGGTGGACGGAGTTATGGCTGTGATGAGCCGGCTTTAAATATAGAAAAGGGCCAAGTGCCGCTGCACATGACCCTTTTCATAGAGCAATATTGTTAACGTATAGTGATCAGCTCAGGTTGTCTATATTTACAGATGGGAAGTGTCGCGAGACGTATACGCTTGCGTATTCGCTGCGGTTAAAGCAAAAAAAACAGCACCGATACTAGACGCCGTCTAATATCGGTGCTGTTCGCCTATACAGCTTTCGCTGTAAGTCTCTGATTCTAATGGTCGGGGCGAGAGGATTCGAACCTCCGACCCCCTGCACCCCATGCAGGTACGCTACCAGGCTGCGCTACGCCCCGACTAGCCAGCAATTATACCAGAGCCAGGAAAATTTCTTAGGTTTTTGTCACACGTTATCTGTTGAGCTCCGCCAAGCGCGCTGCCACCGCCCGGGCCAGCCCTGCGGCGGCGGCGGTGCGCCCTACTTCAGCCCCCTACTTCCAGTCCCCGCGCAGCGTCCGCACCTGCTCGTACAGGTACTCGGGCGTCGCCTCCTGGGGCGGCACCGGCACGCCGACGGCGAGCGCCAGCTTCGAGCGCCAGCCGCGCGAGAACGAGCGCTCGAACAGGTTGCCGGGGTCGCGCGTGAACACGCTGCCCCACAGGCCGCGCAGGGCCATCGGGATCACCGGCACCTTGCTGCGTTCGACGATCCGGGCGACGCCGCTGCGGAATTCGTTCATCTCGCCGGTCGTGGTCAGCTTGCCTTCCGGGAAAATACAGACCAGGTCGCCCTGGTGCAGGGCCTCGGCAATGTCGATGAAGGCCCGTTCCATCTGGAAGGGATCTTCCTTGGCCGGGGCGATCGGGATCGCCTTGGCGGTGCGGAAGATCCAGCCCATGAAGGGCGTCTTGAATATCCGATGATCCATCACGAAGCGGATCGGGCGCGGGCTGGCGGCGCCGATCACCAGGGCGTCGACATAGCTGACATGGTTGCACACCAGCACGGCCGGGCCTTGGTCCGGGATCCGCTCGACGTCGACCGTCTTCACGCGGTGGATGGTATGGATCAGGAGCCAGGCCAGGAAGCGCATCAGGAATTCCGGCACCAGCGAGAAGATGTAGATCGCCACCAGGGCATTGAGCAGGGCCGTCACCAGGAACATCTGCGGGATCGTGAAGCCCTGCCCCAGCAGCAGGATGGCCACGCCGGCGGCGGCCACCATGAACAGGGCGTTCAGGATGTTCATGCCGGCAATCGTGCGCGAGACGTGCTTCGGGTCGCAGCGGGTCTGGATCAGGGCGAACAGCGGCACGATGAAGAAGCCGCCGAAGACGCCGATCAGCACCAGGTCGGCCAGGATGCGCAGCGTGCCCGGCAGCGCCAGCAGCGCGAAGGCGTCCACGGTCACGGTGTTGGTGAAGGCCTGGCTGGCGAAGTACAGGTCGACGCCGAATACCGACAGGCCGATCGAGCCGAAGGGCACCAGGCCGATCTCGACCTTGCGGCCGGACAGTTTTTCGCACAACAGGGAGCCGGCCCCGATGCCGAGCGAAAACACGGTCAGCAGCAGCACGAAGACGCTGTGGTCGCCATGCAGGTAATCCTTGGCGAAGACGGGGAATTGCGACAGCACCAGGGCGCCGTAAAACCAGAACCAGGAATTGCCCAGCATCGAGAGGAAGACGGTGCGGTTCTGGGCCGAATAGCGCAGGTTGCGCACCGATTCGGCCACGAAATTCTTGCTGATCCGCAGCTCGGGCGCCGGCGCCGGCGAGGCCGGGATGCGCCAGCTGGCCGCCAGGCCCAGCAAGGCCATGAGCAAGCTGCCGCCCGCGACCAGCTCGATCCCCCAGGGCCGCTGGGCCACCAGCAAGGCGCCCATCACCTCGCCCAGCAGGATGCCCACGAAGGTCCCCATCTCGACCACGCCGTTGCCGCCGACCAGTTCCTCGGGCTTCAGGTGCTGCGGCAGGTAGGCGTACTTCACCGGGCCGAACAGGGTCGAGTGCACGCCCATGCCGACCACCGCCGCGATCAGCAGCCACAGCGTGTGGGTCAGCCAGCCGATCGCGGCGATCGCCATGATCGCGACTTCCAGCAGCTTGACGAAGCGCGCCAGCCTGCCCTTCTCGACCCGGTCGGCGATCTGGCCGGCGGTGGCGGAGAAGACCACGTAGGGCAGAATGAACAGGCCCGGGATCAGGTTGTTCAACAGGCTGGGCGAGAGCGTGGTCCAGGACAGGGCGTCATAGGTCAGCGCGACCATCAGCGCGGTCTTGAACAGGTTGTCGTTGAAGGCGCCCAGGAACTGGGTCCAGAAGAAAGGCGAAAAGCGGCGCTGGGTCAGCAGGGAAAACTGGCTCGATTGGCTCATTTTTAGTCTCGAAAGGCGGGTCTCGAAAGCGTGGTCTCGAAAAGCAGGGTCTCGTTGGCGGGCTCTCGACAAGCGGGAGCGCGATAAGCGGACGCTGCGTAATCTACAGCACCTGCCTGGCTTGCACATCAATATTTCCTACGATGCAATTCACCGGCCGAATGGTAATACTTCCTGTAGCGCGGCGCGATACCCTCCGCAAGGACGGCCGGCTCCTTGCGCTGGCACAAGGCAAAAAGGACGGTGGGAACAAGAAATTTGCAAACAGGAGCAATGTCCGCCGTGCAAATGCAGCTTTATTGACACGCTTCAACGCGCTTGAGATAAGACAAGGGCGGCCAGCGTATGGCTTGTTGTGCAGTGCAGCGTGAGTAGAATGCTCGGATGAATTCGCCCAACCTCCAAACCACACAACCCCGCGCACCCGATGCGCTGTTCGACGACATCGAGCAGGAACTGCTCGCGCTCACCACCGCCTCGCTCGACGAGGACGAGGCCGTCCCCGGTGCCTGCGTGGACGAGTTTGCCGATGAATACCTGGCCGACCTGGGCCTGACGGAAAGCACCCGCTCCTGGCGGTCGAACCTACGGCCCGGCTAGCCGGGCCGCCGTTACCGGGCGCCGTTACCGGGCGCCGTTACCGGACGCCGTTACCGGGCGCCAGAGCGGCGCCCCGGTCAGCTGAGCGTTTCCAGCCTGATGCGAATGACCTTGCCGACGACCGAAGCGAGCGCCTCGATGCGCTCGATGGCGGCATCGACGTTCTTCTCGCGCGTCTGGTGCGTGATCATGATGATGTCGGTGCGGTCGCCGCCGCGGGTGCCCTTCTGCAGCACGGCGTCGATCGAGATGCCGGCGTCGGCCAGGATGCGGGTCAGGTCGGCCATCACGCCGAGCTGGTCGTTCACGTACACGCGCAGGTAATAGCTGGTCGTGATTTCCGACATCGGCAGGATCGCGACGTCGCTCATCTGGTTCGGCTGGAAGGCCAGGTGCGGCACGCGGCAGTAGGGGTCGACCGTGGCCAAGCGGGTGACGTCGACCAGGTCGGCGATCACGCTCGACGCGGTCGGTTCCGAGCCGGCGCCCTTGCCGTAGTAGAGGGTCGAGCCGACCGCGTCGGCCTCGACCAGCACCGCGTTCATGGCGCCCTCGACGTTGGCGATCAGGCGCTTGGCCGGGATCAGGGTCGGGTGCACGCGCAGCTCGATGCCGGTGTCGGCGCGGCGGGTAATGCCCAATAGCTTGATGCGGTAGCCCAGCTCCTCGGCGTAGCGGATGTCGTCGGCCTGCAGCTGGCTGATGCCTTCCACGTGGGCCTTGTCGAACTGGACCGGAATGCCGAAGGCGATCGCCGACATGATGGTCAGCTTGTGGGCCGCGTCCACGCCCTCGATGTCGAAGGTGGGGTCGGCTTCGGCATAGCCGAGCTCCTGGGCCTGCTTGAGCACGGTGGCGAAGTCCAGGCCCTTGTCGCGCATCTCGGACAGGATGAAGTTGGTGGTGCCGTTGATGATGCCGGCCACCGATTCGATGCGGTTCGCCGTCAGGCCTTCGCGCAGCGCCTTGATGATCGGTACGCCGCCGGCCACCGCGGCCTCGAACGCGACCATCACGCCCTTCTCCTGGGCGGCGGCGAAGATCTCGTTGCCGTGCAGCGCCAGCAGCGCCTTGTTGGCGGTGACCACATGCTTGTTGTTGGCGATCGCGCGCAGCACCAGTTCGCGCGGCAATTCGTAGCCGCCGATCAGTTCCACGACGATGTCGACCTCGGGGCTGTCCACCACCTGGAAGGGATCGTCGACCACGCGGCACTGGCCGCCGGTCAGCTGGGCCGCGCGCTCCAGGTTGCGCGCGGCAACCATGGTGATCTCGATGCCGCGGCCGGCGCGGCGCCGTATGTCTTCCTGGTTGCGTTGCAGGACGTTGAAGGTGCCGGCACCGACGGTGCCGATGCCGAGGAGGCCAACTTTGATGGGTTTCATGTGGTTCGTGTCTGTTCTAGCGCGCGTGGCGTCGTCGGTAACCGTCGAGGAAGCGTGCGATACGGCCGCAGGCGTCGGTCAGGTCGTCGGAATTGGGCAGGAACACCAGCCGGAAATGGTCCGGGGCGATCCAGTTGAAGCCGGTGCCTTGCACCAGCAAGACCTTTTCCTCGGCCAGCAGCTCGCAAATGAACTGCTGGTCGTCGGCGATCGGATACATCGCCGGGTCCAGGCGCGGGAACATGTAGAGCGCCGCTTTTGGCTTGACGCAGGACACTCCCGGAATATCGGTAAGCAGCTTGTAGGCCAGGTCGCGCTGCTTGAGCAGGCGTCCGCCCGGACGGACCAGGTCGTCGATGCTCTGGTAGCCGCCGAGCGCGGTCTGGATCGCGAACTGGCCCGGCGCGTTGGCGCACAGGCGCATCGAGGCCAGCATGTTCAGGCCCTCGATATAGTCTTTCGCATGACGCTTGTCGCCGGAGATCACCATCCAGCCGGCACGGTAGCCGCAGGAGCGGTAGTTCTTCGACAGGCCATTGAGCGTCACGAAGAGCACGTCGTCGGCCAGCGAGGCGATCGACTCGTGCACGTTGCCGTCGTACAGGACCTTGTCGTAGATCTCGTCGGCGTAGATGATCAGGCCGTGCTGGCGCGCCAGCTCGATGATCTCGAGCAGGATCTCGCGCGGATACAGGGCGCCGGTCGGGTTGTTCGGGTTGATGACGACGATCGCGCGCGTGTTCGGCGTGATCTTGCTGCGCATGTCGGCGATGTCCGGCATCCAGTCGGCCTGCTCGTCGCACACGTAGTGGATGGGCGAGCCGCCGGCCAGGCTGACGGCGGCGGTCCACAGCGGATAATCCGGCGCCGGCACCAGCACCTCGTCGCCGTTGTTCAGCAGGCCCTGCATGGCCATGACGATCAGTTCCGATGCGCCATTACCCAGGTAGATATCGTCGATGCGGACGCCGGCGATCTTCTTCTGCTGGGTGTAGTGCATGACCGCCTTGCGCGGCGCGAACAGGCCTTTCGAGTCCGTGTAGCCGGCGGCGCCGTGCATGTTGCGGATCATGTCCTGCATGATCTCGTCCGGCGGATCGAAACCGAAGACGGCCAGGTTGCCGATATTCAGCTTGATGAGCTTGTGGCCGTCGTCTTCCATCTGGCGCGCCTTTTCCAGCGCGGGGCCACGGATTTCATAACACACGTCGTCCAGCTTGTTCGATTTGCGAATCGGTCTCACATTGTCACCCGTGGTTGGCCTGCATGTTGCAGTGCGAAAAATACCATTCTGCCGAAAGCGCCTCATTTGCGCAACCTTGCACCAATCGCCGGCGAAAACGGCCTGCGCGGCGAAAAGTTTATAATCGTGTCCCATGGCCGCCCAGCGCGGCGCTCCTCCGCCATCACCGCGGCGCATGCCGCCCCAAGCCACCGACGACATGAAGCTTCACTCCGACAACACTCAACAATACCAGACCGTGACCGGCTACGACGCTTCGGGTGTCGAAATCAATGCGGAACGTTTCAATTACAGCCTGCTCGTGATGCCCGAGACGCCGCCGCGCGCCTGGAACGTGACGCGTTTCGAGGACCTCACCAGCGAGCATTTCGAGCAGATCGCGCGGGATGAACCGGACGTCGTCATCCTCGGCACCGGCGAGCGCCAGCGCTTCGTGCACCCGCGCCTGATCGCCAGCCTGACCACGCGCCGCACCGGCGTGGAAAGCATGGATAGCCAGGCCGCCTGCCGCACCTACAACGTGCTGATGGGCGAAGGGCGCAAGGTAACGCTGGCGCTGATCATCGACCCGGCCTGAACACGCACGGCCGGCAACGTGTATCGAACACGGTGGGCACGGGGCGCCCACCCTACGGCACTCTCGCCTTAACCATGTGCATCGTAGGGTGGGCGCCCCGTACCTACCAATACATCGACGCACGTCCCGTTGCAAACGATATTTGCCTGTAGCGCCTCCCGTGCAAATATCCTTTGCACGCGCACCCAATCGAACCACCCTCCTCCGGTTTTCTCGTGTAAATTCCGACTATTGTGGTTGAAAGGCAATTTTTCGGCCCCATCTAGTCCGCCAACGCGCTGCAAAACGTGTCAGTACGACCTTGTAAGTACTACCACCGGGCAGCGCCGCAGATTATGATGAGGGCTATCCAGATAGCCCGATACCAGTCCAGGAGAATCCCCGTGGCCGACAGCCCCAGCGCAGCAACCGTAGAGAACTTTAGCGCCGCCATGACCGGCGACCAGACCTTCCAGCTTGGCGGACGTCCCGCGAAGTACACGGTGCTGTATTTTTATCCGAAGGACAATACCCCGGGCTGCACCACCGAGAGCATGGCCTTCCGCGACAAGCACGACGAGTTCCTCGCCGCCAACACCGAGGTCTACGGCATCAGCCGCGACTCGCTGCGCTCGCACGAGAACTTCAAGTCCAAGCTGGGCCTGCCTTTCGAACTGATCTCCGACCCTGACGAGCTGGTCTGCAACCAGTTCGGCGTCATGAAGATGAAGAACATGTACGGCAAGCAAGTCAGGGGGGTCGAGCGCAGTACGTTTGTCGTTGACGCTCAAGGCCGATTGGTGAAAGAATGGCGTGGCGTGAAAGTCAACGATCACGTCGATGAAGTGCTGGAATTTGTGAAGAGCCAGCCCTGAACGGATGGCTCCAGTCGATTAACCTGCTGGTCCAACCACCTATTTTGAGTCGAAGCGTTTTATCCCTGCATCATTCCAATCTGGCTGCCTGCCAAGCCGGTGCTCATCCGGCCCTGGTCCGCGCCCCCAAGTATTTTCCAGTTGCATCGATCCCGCCCGGCAGCGCGTCCCGCGACGCGCTGGCGCGAGGCGTCCTCCACTTTTTCTAGATTGAGAACCTGATGCCACTACCAAAAATCCCGACCAAGCCGGCCACCCTGTTGCCGGTCAGCGATTACCCCAAAGCCGAACCCGGCAAGTCTCCCGTGCGCGCCGTGAGCGCAGCGCCGGTCGAGGCGGACCCGGTCGAAGACCTCATCAGCGGCAAGGCCGTGCCCGCCGCGAAATCCACCCGTGCCCGCAAGCCCAAGGCCACGACGCTGGCCGCGGTGCCGGCCCCACAAGCTGCACCCGAGCGTCCCGCCAAGCCGGAGACGGTCGCCAAGCTGCGCGAAACCGACATCGACGCGCCGCATCCGGTCAAGCACAAGCCGGTCGAAGTCAACGTCAAGTCCTCGGCCAGCCGCAAGGCCGACAAGGCCGGCGCCACCAAGGTCTTCGTGCTCGACACCAACGTACTGATGCACGACCCGACCTGCCTGTTCCGTTTCGAGGAACACGACGTCTACCTGCCGATGATGACGCTCGAGGAGCTCGACGACCACAAGAAGGGCATGTCGGAAGTGGCGCGCAACGCGCGCCAGGTCTCGCGCACGCTGGACGCCCTGATCGCCGACATCGACGACGACGCCATCGAGGCCGGCATCGAGCTGGCCAAGCTGGGCAACAAGGACGCCAAGGGCCGCCTGTTCTTCCAGACCAGGCTGCAGAACGGCCCCGCCCTGCCGGAAGGCCTGCCGACCGGCAAGGCCGACAACCAGATCCTCGGCGTCGTGAAAGCCCTGGCCGCCGACCAGCCGCAGCGCGCCATCGTGCTGGTGTCGAAGGACATCAACATGCGCATCAAGGCGCGCGCCCTGGGCTTGCCGGCCGAGGACTATTTCAACGACCACGTGCTGGAAGACACCGACCTGCTGTATTCGGGCATCGTCCAGCTGCCGGAAGACTTCTGGGACAAGCACGGCAAGAACATGGAGTCGTGGCAAGACACCCGCAACGGCACCACCTTCTACCGCGTCACCGGCCCCTTCATCAACAGCCTGCTGGTGAACCAGTTCGTCTACCTCGAGCAAGACGGTGGCGAAGCACCGTTCTACGCGCAGGTGAAAGAGATCAACGGCAAGACCGCCGTGCTGCAGGTGCTGCGCGACTACACCCACACCAAGAACAGCGTCTGGGGCATCACCGCGCGCAACCGCGAGCAGAACTTCGCGCTGAACTTGCTCATGAACCCGGAGTGCGACTTCGTCACCCTGCTCGGCCAGGCCGGCACCGGCAAGACCCTGCTGGCCCTGGCCGCCGGCCTGGCGCAAGTGCTGGAGACCAAGCTCTACAACGAGATCATCGTCACCCGCGTGACGGTGCCGGTCGGCGAGGACATCGGCTTCCTGCCGGGCACCGAGGAAGAGAAGATGTCGCCCTGGATGGGCGCTTTCGACGACAACCTGGAAGTGCTGAACAAGTCGGACAACGACGCCGGCGACTGGGGCCGCGCCGCGACCCAGGACCTGATCCGCTCGCGCATCAAGATCAAGTCGCTCAACTTCATGCGCGGCCGTACCTTCGTGAACAAGTTCCTGATCATCGACGAGGCGCAGAACCTGACGCCGAAGCAGATGAAGACCCTGGTCACGCGCGCCGGCCCCGGCACCAAGATCCTCTGCCTGGGCAATATCGCCCAGATCGACACGCCGTATTTGACCGAGGGTTCGAGCGGCCTGACCTACGTGGTCGACCGCTTCAAGGGCTGGTCGCACAGCGGCCACGTGACGCTGGCGCGCGGCGAGCGTTCGCGCCTGGCGGATCACGCGAGCGACGTGTTGTAAGCGCTTTTCGCTCCACAGAAAACCTGCGCGCCTTGCGGCCCGCAGGTTTTTTTACGTCAGTCAACCTACAGTAAGGCAGGCGTAGGGTGGGGACTCGTCCCCACGCGGTACGGCGGCGGATACCCGCTTGCGCACGCGAACGGCCGTCAGGTAGGCGTTAGGTAGGCATGACGGCTCACGCTCATTGGCGCCGCCAATCACAAGGCGAGACCGCGTGGGGACAAGTCCCCACCCTACGCACTGGCAGCATAGGCGGCTCGCGCTCGTTGGCGCCGTCGAACCCACGGTGAGACCGCGTGGGCACAAGTGCCCACCCTACGAACACCAACAGCGCTGATTACAACTTCGCCCCGCCCGCCGTCTCGAATGCGCGATTGGCCTGCGGCTGGCTTTCCCCCGGCGGCACCGGGCGCGAGAAGAAATAGCCCTGCCCTTCGTCGCAGCCGAGCGTCTTGAGCAGCTGCATCTGCGCCTGGCTCTCCACACCCTCGGCCACCACCCGCATGCCCAGCGCGTGGGCCATCGCGATCATCGAGGCGATCAGGGTGTCGCCTTCCGGGTTTTCGATGCGCAGCACGAAGGCGCGGTCGATCTTCAGGACGTCGAAACGCAGGCGCTGCAGCTGCGACAGCGAGGAGTAGCCGGTGCCGAAGTCGTCGATGCACAGCTTGATCCCGAGTTCGCGCAGCTGGCGGAACACGGCCGACTCCACGATTCCCTCCTGCATCATCGACGACTCGGTCACCTCGATCTCGAGCAGCGCGGGATCGATGCCATGGCGCTCGATGGCGCCGCGAAACAGCGCCAGGATGTCGGACTGGCTGAACTGGCGCGGCGAGACGTTGACCGATACCGGGACCAGCGCCGCGCCGTCGCGGGCCCAATGGGCCAGCTGGCGGCAGACGTTGTCGATAACCTGTTCGCCGAGGCGCACGATCAGTCCGGTCTCCTCGAGCAGGGGAATGAAACGGTCGGGCCCGGTCAAGCCCTTGCCCGGGCGCTCCCAGCGCACCAGCGCTTCCATGCTCGAGGCGGTGCCGGCCGCGAGGTCGACGCGCGGCTGGTAATGCACGACGAACTGGCGCTGGTCGAGGGCGCGGCGCAGTTCCGTCTCGGTTTCCAGGCGCGTGCGGATGGCTTCGAAGAAGCGCGCCTGGAAGAAGCGGAAGTCGCCCTTGCCGCCCGTCTTGACCGAGTACATCGCGATGTCGGCGTTCTTCAGCAGGGTCTCGGCATCGTCGCCGTGTTCGGGAAACAGGCTGATCCCGATCGATGCGTTCAGCACCTGGGTCGACTGCTGCAGGTGGAAGCCGTCGCGGAAGGCGCCGAGCACGCGGCCGGCAACCTGTTCGATGTCCTCGACGCTGCCGGCCTGTTCCAGCACCACCACGAACTCGTCGCCGCCCAGGCGCACCACATGGTCGCGCGGGCGTACCGCGGTCTTGAGGCGCTTGCCGACGGTGCGCAGCAGTTCGTCGCCGGCCGCATGGCCGAGCACGTCGTTGACGGTCTTGAAGCCGTCGAGGTCGATGAACAGCACCGCCAGCCGTTGTCCGCCGGCGCGCGCCTGCGCGATCGCCCCCGGCAGGTAGTGCTGGATCCAGTAGCGGTTGGGCAGGCCGGTCAGCGCGTCCGAATTGCTCCTGCGTTCGAGTTCGGACAGGTGCGCCTTGCTCTCGCTGATGTCGCGCACCGTGACCGCCAGGTCGTCGCCGGCGCGCACCGCCTTGTAGCGGATCCACTGCGCCTTCAGCGGCTGGTTTGGCGCCGGCTGCACCGGCAGCTCCTGGTCGTAGACACCGGTCTCGAGCGCCTGGCACAGCCGCGTGCAAGCCGCCTCGAACAGCGTGCCCTGGTAAAACTCGGACAGGCGGTGGCCGATCAGCTGCATGGGGTGTTTGCCGAACATGTCGGCCCCGTACTGGTTGCAGTCGACGATGTCGAAATCGCGCACCACGCCGCGGGCGTCGCGCACCGGCCGGTTGATGAAGAAGCCCTCCCCCGCTTCCTCGGTCGCGCGGCGGTAGGTGGCGCGGATGGTTTCGATCTGGTGCTGCTTCCACTTCGCGTGCACATGGAGGCTGGTGGCGAGCAGCGCGGCCAGCACCAGCCAGGCGGTGTTCCACCATGCGTTATTGACGGCAGCCTGCTGCTTGGCGCGGTAGGGCGCGAGCGCGGTGTACTCGTCCACGCCCACCATGCCGATCAGGCCCACGTCGGGCAGCGGATGCCAGCCCACGATCCGGGTGTGCCCATCCGCGAACCAACGCCGGCCATCGAGGCGCGCGACGCCCACCGGCCGGTCGGCCGGCAGCGCCGCCAGCAGGAAAGGCGTGCGGCTGGCGTGGACGATGCTCCCGCTGCGGGTGGCCAGCACCGCGCCGTTGTCGCGCACCAGTCCGGTGAAGCCGTATTCGCCCAGGACCGGCTCGGCGTAGTGCTGGGTGAAGAAGGACGGCAGGACCGCGACCAGCACGATGCCGTCGAACTTCCCCTGCGGCGTCAGCAACGGGCGCGAAAAGGCGATGACTTCCTGGCCCGTCAGCTTGCCTTCCAGGGGACCGCTCAGGTACAGCCTGTCGCTGGCGGCGTTCTGCTGCTCCGTGAAATACGGCCGGTTGCCGAAATACTTGCCGATGACCTCGGGCTGCGAGCAGGTCGTGACGATCCCGTCGCGGTCGAGGACCGCCACGGCGGAAATGTACTGCTCGGAGAAGATGCCGGCATCGATCGTGCCTTCCAGGCTGAGCCGCTTGCCGGCATGTGCCCACTGGTGGCGCAACAGCAGCAGCAAGCGGTCGGTATCGTCGATCGAGCGCCGCGCCCGGACGACCATGCTGCGCGTATAGGCATCGACCTGCTGCTCCAGCTCGGCCCGCCGGTCGCGCCGCTCATGCTCGAGGTCGGCCAGGACATAGGCCCATAACGCGCCGATCGCGGCCAGCGCGAGCGCCGGCCACACCAGCAGCAGCACCAGCCGCCGGCGCACGAATGCGAGGAAAGGACGCAAGCGGCCGAGCGCACGACTGCAGCGTGCGGCCAGCATCGCCTTGTCGATATGCAGGTTCATCCGGATTCCAGCACCTCAGGCTCCACGCACAGAGTATGACACGGCGGCATCGCCGCGGATGCGCGCCGTGGCGCCGGGATGACGGAATCCGGCGCGGCAATCGGCACGGCGTTTGACTTGCACGCTTGTGTCGAAAGCGCCTGGTCACGATGATCGGTTGGCGCAGCAACATTTCCCATCATTGAAGGCGAGGACACCATGAAGGCGCTCATCCACGACATCGCGCGGCGTATCGGCGCGCTTCCCAAGGGCTATCGCGCCATCGCGGCGAGCGTGCTGGCGGTGCTGGTGCTGTACAACGCCATCGAGATCGGCGAAGCGGCCGGGCTTGCCCTGTCCTGGCTCGGGCCGTGATCCAGATGCCGGAAATGATACGGGTGCCGGAAACGAAAACGCCCGGCGCTTGGCCGGGCGTTTTCGTTTGGTCGATGACCGCGATTACATGATGTGGGTGCCGATCCACCAGGCGATCGCCGCCATGAAGGCCGACGCCGGGATGGTGAAGATCCAGGCCCAGACGATGTTGCCGGCCACGCCCCAGCGCACGGCCGAGGCCTTTTGCGAGGCGCCCACGCCGACGATGGCGCCGGTGATGGTGTGGGTGGTCGAGACCGGGATGCCCCAGAAGCTCGCCATCAGGAGGGTCATCGCGCCGCCGGTTTCGGCGCAGAAGCCGCCGACCGGTTTCAGCTTGGTGATCTTCTGGCCCATGGTCTTGACGATGCGCCAGCCGCCGAACAGGGTGCCGAAGCTGATCGCCGCGTAGCAGGAGATGATGACCCAGGCCGGCGGGTGCGCGTCGGCCGGGTTGGTGTAGCCGGCGGCGATCAGCAGCATCCAGATGATACCCATGGTCTTTTGCGCGTCGTTACCGCCGTGGCCCAGCGAATAGCCGGCGGCCGAGGCCAGCTGCAGGCGGCGGAACCAGACGTCGACCTTGCGCGGCGTGCTCTTCACGAATACCCAGGAGACGATCAGCATGATGATCGAGCCGAGCACGAAGCCGAGCATCGGCGCGACGACGATGAAGATGACGGTCTTCCACAGGCCGGCGGCGATCAGGGCGCCGGTGCCCGACTTGGCCACCGCGGCGCCGACCAGGCCGCCGATCAGGGCGTGCGAGGAGGACGAAGGAATGCCGTAGTACCAGGTGATGATGTTCCAGACGATGGCCCCGACCAGGGCCCCGAAGATCACGTAATGGTCGACCACGTGGGGGTCGATGGTGCCCTTGCCGATGGTTTGCGCCACCTTCATGCTGACCACGAAAATGGCCATGAAGTTGAAGAAGGCGGCCATGGCGACGGCCGATTGGGGCTTGAGCACGCCGGTCGAGACGACCGTGGCGATCGCATTCGCCGAATCGTGAAAGCCGTTCATGAAGTCGAATACCAGTGCCAGCAGCACCAGCATACCCAGCACATAAATGCTGATATGTAGAGATTCCATAATTATTCTTGTTCTGGGTACGCGTTACGCGTTTTCGACGATGATGCCTTCGATGATGTTCGCGACGTCTTCGCAGCGGTCGGTGACGGTCTCGAGGATCTCGTAGATCGCCTTCATCTTGATCAGGTTGCGCACGTCCGGCTCGTCGCGGAACAGCTTCGACATGGCGGCGCGCATCACGTGGTCGGCATCCGACTCGAAGCGGTCGATCTCTTCGCAGATGGCGACGATCTTCTGGGCGTTGCCCATGTCGTGCAGCAGGGCCACGGCTTCCTGGACCTTCTGGCAGGCGGCCAGGCACAGTTCGGCCAGGCGCTTGGCTTCCGGGGTCACGGCGTGCAGGTCGTACAGGGAAATGGTCTGGGCCGCGTCTTCCATCATGTCGAGGATGTCATCCATGCGGGTGATCAGCTTGTGGATGTCGTCGCGGTCGAGCGGGGTGATGAAGGTCTTGTGCAGCAGGTCGACGGTGGCGTAGGTGATCTTGTCCGCCTGTTTTTCGATGCTCTCCACGGCGTGGGTGCGGTTTTCCAGGTCGTCGAAGTTGGTCATCAGACCAACCATTTCCTGTGCACCCTTCACGCACAATGCGGCGTGCTGGTTGAACAGATCAAAAAACTTGCCCTCAGTGGGCATCAGGCGTCCAAACATTTAACTCTCCGTTGTAAAACTCTTGGGACTGCGGGGGGCCGCGGACCGACCGGGTCCACGGCAACGCAATATCGGCTTAATCGCCCTGATAGATGGCGAGGTTGCCGCTGTAGTTGCCAAACTTGGTGTACTGGCCAATCCAGGTCAGTCGCACGGCCCCGATCGGACCATTACGCTGCTTGCCGATGATGATTTCGGCGGTTCCCTTATCCGGCGAGTCGGGGTTGTAGACCTCGTCGCGATACAGGAAGATGATCACGTCCGCATCCTGTTCGATAGCGCCGGATTCGCGCAGGTCGGACATCACGGGACGCTTGTTCGGCCGCTGTTCCAGCGAGCGGTTCAGCTGGGACAGTGCGATGACCGGACAATGCAATTCTTTCGCCAGGCCCTTGAGCGAACGCGAGATCTCGGAGATCTCGGCCGCGCGGTTGTCGCCCGGCTGGCTACCCTGCATCAGCTGCAGGTAGTCGACGATGATAAGGCCGAGCTTGCCACACTGACGGGCGAGGCGGCGCGCGCGTGCGCGCATCTCGATCGGGTTCAATGCCGGCGTCTCGTCGATGTAGAGCTGGGCATCGTTCATTTTCTGGATCGCGTGCGTCAGGCGCGGCCAGTCCTCGTCGTTCAGGCGGCCGGTACGCAGGCGGTGCTGGTCGAGCTGGCCGACCGAGCCGAGCATACGCATGGCCAGCTGGGCGCCGCCCATTTCCATCGAGAACACGGCCACCGGCAGGCCGGCTTCGATCGCAACGTTCTCGCCGATGTTGACCGAGAACGCGGTCTTGCCCATCGACGGACGGCCGGCGACGATCACCAGGTCGCCCGGCTGCAGGCCCGAGGTCATGCGGTCGAGGTCGATGAAGCCGGTCGGCACGCCGGTGATCTCGCCCTGGTTTTCGCGCGAATACAGTTCATCGATGCGCTCGACGACCTGCGTGAGCAGCGGCTGCACCGCGGTCCAGCCCTGGGCGCCGCGCGCGCCCTGCTCGGCGATGGCGAAGATCTTGGATTCGGCTTCGTCAAGCATCTGCTTGACTTCCTTGCCTTGGGGATTGAACGCGTTGCCCGAGATTTCGTCGGCAACGGTGATCAGCTTGCGCAGCACGCCGCGGTCGCGCACGATCTCGGCGTAACGGCGGATGTTGGCGGCGGACGGCGTGTTCTGCGCCATCGCATTCAGGTATTGCAGGCCGCCCACGTCTTCCGCCTTGCCGAGCGAAACCATCGCCTCGTAGACGGTGATGACGTCGGCCGGCTTGCCGCTGTTGATCAGACGGACCATCTGTTCGAAGATGATGCGGTGGTCGTAGCGGTAGAAATCGTCCGCGTGCATGAAGTCGGCAATACGGTCCCAGGCCGCGTTATCGCGCAGCAGGCCGCCGATGACGGACTGTTCTGCTTCGATGGAGTGCGGGGGGATGCGCAGCGATTCGATTTGCGGATCTGCGGGGGTATTCATGGCGGGCATTATACCTTCTCCGGTCACACGGCTGAAATAATTGGCGAGTTTCTGGCGATAAAAAAAAGCCGGGCGAACCCGGCTTTTTCCTTAATACAACAGCTTTCGCTGAGGCAATATTTAGGCAGCTTCGCCCACGACAGCGATGGTGACATCCACCACGACGTCGGTGTGCAGGGCGACGGCAACCGGGTGCTCGCCGGTGGTCTTCAGCGGACCGGTCGGCATGCGCACTTGCGCCTTTTCGACGGCGAAGCCTTGCTTGCTCAGGGCTTCAGCGATGTCGAAGTTGGTGACCGAACCGAACAGACGGCCGTCGACGCCGGCTTTCTGAGCGATGGTGATGGTCATGCCGTTCAGCTTTTCGCCCTGGCCTTGTGCGGCAGCCAGCTTCTCGGCAGCAGCTTTTTCCAGTTCGGCGCGCTTGACTTCGAACTCGGCCACAGCAGCCTGGGTAGCGCGGCGGGCCATTTTTTGCGGGATCAGGAAGTTACGTGCGTAACCGTCCTTGACCTTGACGACGTCGCCCAGGTTGCCGACGTTGACGACTTTTTCCAGCAGGATAACTTGCATATTATTCTCCAGTATTTACTTGTGCTCGTTGCCGTAGCGACTTAAGCGTTGTGCAGGTCGGTGTACGGCAGCAGGGCCAGGTAACGTGCGCGCTTGATCGCGGTGTCCACTTGGCGCTGGTAGTGCGCCTTGGTGCCGGTCAGGCGTGCCGGCATGATCTTGCCGTTTTCCTGGACGAAGTCCTTCAGGGTGTCGACGTCTTTGTAATCGACTTGTTCAACGCCGGCGGCGGTGAAACGGCAGAACTTCTTGCGCTTGAACAGCGGGTTCTGCTGTTTGCGCTTCAGTTTTTCCTTGGCTTTGTTTTTGTCGAACTTTTTACCGAATGCCATTTGAGGCTCCTGTATATCTAAAAGGTGGGCCGCTGGGTAATTTAAGCGGCAGCACTGAAATCAATGATGTGAAACACCAGGGCTTTGCTGTTGCGGTTCTTCCTGGCCAGGAAACCCGTGAACTGGTGTGCGGCGCCGAGCTCGGCGCTGGCGAATCGGCCCGAAATCTCCCCCGCGGCGAACGCGGGAATCTCGAACTCGACCAACCTCGTCACCCCTGCCTCGACCTGCTGCGAACTGTGCATCAGGATTGCCGAGACCACCGGCACGCCGGCGGGGGTGTAGCGCAACAGGTCGCGTTCAGCGATGGTGGCGACGACCTGAAGCTGGTTCACTGCACGTCGGGCACTGGGCCCGTCCACGAATTCTGGCGAAAGACCTTAGGCAGCGGCGGCCGGGGCAGCAGCCGGGGCTTCTGCGCGGTGGCTCTTGGCTGCGTCTTCGCGCTGGACCGACTTCATCATTGGCGACGGAGCGGTTTCAGCTTTCTTCATTTTCACGGTCAGGTGACGCAGCACGGCATCATTGAACTTGAATGCGGTTTCCAGCTCGACCAGGGTCTCGTTGTCGCACTCGATGTTCATGCAGATGTAATGTGCCTTCGGCAGCTTCTGGATCTGGTAAGCCATCTGGCGACGGCCCCAGTCTTCCACGCGATGGATGTTACCGCCGCGGCTGGTCACCGTGGTCTTGTAACGCTCGATCATCGCCGGGACTTGCTCGCTTTGGTCCGGGTGGACGATAAAAACGATTTCATAATGACGCATGCAACACTCCTTGAGGACGTTTAAACAAATGCCCACCTCGGCGTCAAGACGAGTGTGGGAAGGGAAAGCCCTCGAGTATAACGCAGGAATGCCAGCGGCACAAGCATCGCCTATGCCCGGCAAGGACCTGGCGCGGGCGCCGATGGGCCATCCCACCTAGCACAACCCATAGTTGAATGGACGTTAAGCGACTGATAAGGTTTCTCTGCCGAAACCTTTCGGACAAGAGACCCTGATGCATTTTCTACGTTCTATTCAACCAAGGAAGACGAAGAAATGAAACTGAACAAAATACTTTTCGTTGGCGCCCTTGCCGTCGCGGCAGCCACCGCCTATGCGCGCCCCACGCATGGCAGCACGCTCACTTACTACAGCGATGCCAGCCATACCGTCGAAATCGGCGGCACCCAATTGACTTGTAACGGCGCGAGGTATAGCTGGGGCGAAACGAGCAGCTATTTCACCATCACCGAAGTCTACGCCTGCTCCTGATGGGAAGCGGCGACAGCGGCCTGCACGCCCGTGCCTGCAGGATCGCCGTCGCCCAGCCCGTTTTGATCGGATGCCGAAGGGCGCCGTACCGACGCCCTCTCGCCGCCCCGCCGCGGCACCTTTGCCTCGTGTCCGCCACGTAAACACCACGCAATACGCGCCCCGCTCGCCTCTCCAGGCACGTTACAGCAAGTAATGCTTGCAAATCTCCGAATACTGTACAAAAATACAGCCTGAATCGATAACCAGTGGTACATCCATGCTCAAGCTCACTGCACGGCAAGAACAGATCCTTAACCTGATCAAGGAAGCGATCGACAACACCGGCTTCCCGCCGACCCGCGCCGAGATCGCGAAGGAATTGGGCTTCAAGTCGGCCAACGCGGCCGAGGAGCACCTGCAGGCGCTCGCCCGCAAAGGCGCGATCGAGATCGTTTCGGGCACCTCGCGCGGCATCCGCCTGATCGGCGCCGCGTCGGAGCCGCCCGTTCCGGCCATCCCGCCCGCCCTGCTGATGTCGCTGCCGCTGGTCGGCCGCGTCGCCGCGGGCTCGCCCATTCTGGCCCAGGAACACGTGGAGGCAACCTACAACGTCGACCCGGCCATGTTCGGCGCCCGTCCCGACTTCCTGCTGAAGGTGCGCGGCTGGTCGATGCGCGACGCCGGCATCATGGATGGCGACTTCCTGGCGGTCAAGAAGGTCGACAGCGCCAAGAACGGCCAGATCGTCGTCGCCCGCCTGGGCGAGGACGTGACCGTCAAGCGCTACCGCAAGACCGGCGACGTGATCGAACTGCTGCCGGAAAACCCGGACTTCAAGGTGATCCGCGTCGAACCGGAAGACGAGTTCGCGCTCGAAGGACTGGCGGTGGGGCTGATGCGCAGCTGGCACTGAGCCAAGCGAGGAAACAAAGGCCGCTGACGCGGCCTTTTTTGCTTGACGGGATTGTTCGGGGCGCGGCATCGGCGAAACCTCGCATCGCCGAATTTTGTATGGTGGGGTCTGGACCCCACGCGGTGCATCGCTCGCATATCGCGATCCCACCCCGGCAGGCCGGCGGCCCCACTGCTGCGCGACATGGTGCGGTGGATCGATCGCCGTACCGCGTGGGGTCGAGACCCCACCCTACGAAAAATGCCGCTGATGCGGCCTTTTGCTTTACCTCTGCGCTTACTTCGTGCGCAAGGACTGATCCTTCGGCGCCTTGTTCACGATCGCATTGTGCTCCGCGATGTAGGCCTCGGTGGCGCTGCGCCATACGGCGACGTCGGCGAGGACCATCTTGGCGCCGACCTTGGCGTCTTCCGACAGGTTTTCCTGGACCTGGGCCAGGTGGGCCTTGGCCTTTTCCATTTCCGCCAGGTTCATCAATTTGGCGATGTCAGGGGGAATCTGTTTTTCGAGCGGCGACGCGGCATTCAGGTTCTGCACGAAACCGTTATAGCAGTCCTGCCATTTGTTGATCGCATTCGAGACCCGGTCGATCTCCTCGGACTGCTTCGAGATCGCGGGAACACGCGGCTTGGGGCAGCGGAACTTGCCGGACCGCAGTTCCTCGCCGTCGTACTTCGACACCCAGTAATCGATGTCGGCGCGGCGCTCGACGCGTTGCTTCATGATGTCGAGCGAGGCTTCGGCCACCTTGTTGCCGCCGGCGGCGGCCTTCTGGAACCACGTCGTCGCCTTGGCTTCGTCGACCGTGCCGGCTTCGCCATACCAGTACATCTGGCCCAGCAGCTGCTGGGCCTCGACGTTGCCGGCGTTGGCCAGCTTGGTGTACATCGCCATTGCCTCGGGATACTTCTTCTGCTCGAACAAGGCCTTGGCGTTCTCCAGCTCGCCGGCATGGGCCAGGCCCGCCTGCAGCAGGCCGGCCAGCACCAGGCCTGCAAATGTCAGCGCATTCTTTTTCATGTGTTCGCGTCGTCCAGTCAGGTGGTTCAGGTCGAATCGCCTGGGCCGCGCGGCCCGGGCGGTTCATGCAATGCCATCGGCTCAGGCGTCCAGCGCCGCCCGGAAGTCTTCCAGCAAGTCTTCGGTATCCTCGATGCCCACCGATACCCGGATCAGGGACTCGGCGATGCCCATGCTGGCGCGGCGCTCGGGCCCCATCTCGAAGAAGATGGTGTGCGCCACCGGGATCACGAGGGTGCGCGTGTCGCCCAGGTTGCTCGCGGGGATGGCCAGCTTCAGGCGGTTCAGATAGTCGAAGCAGTCGATGCCGTCCTTCAACTCGAAACTGAGCAGCGAACCGCCGGCGCGGAACAGCTCGCTGGCGATGGCGTGCTGCGGGTGCGATGCCAGGCCCGGATAGTGGACGGCGGCGACGCGTGGGTCGGCTTCCAGCATGCGCGCCAGCGCCAGCGCGTTGCCGGTGGTGCGCTCCATGCGCAGCGCCAGGGTCTCGGCGCCGACCGCGATGTGGTGCGCCGCTTCCGGCCCGAGCGAGGCGCCGAAATCGCGCAGGGCCTTCGCGCGCAGCTGCGCCATGCCCTGGTTGGCGGCCGGCTGCTTGCGGAAGTTGTCGGCGATATTCGGGTAGGCGCTCCAGTCGAACAGGCCCGTGTCGGTCAGGGCGCCGCCCAGGGCGATGCCGTGGCCGGCGATCGACTTGGTCAACGAATTGACCACCAGGCCGGCGCCGACCGCTTTCGGGCGGAACAGATATGGCGTGGTCATGGTGTTGTCGACCACGTAGAGGATGCCGCGCTCGCGGCACAGCGCGCCGATGCGCGCCAGGTCCGCGACCTGGGTGCGCGGATTGGCGATGGTCTCGACGAACACGAAGCGCGTGTTCGGCTGCAGGGCCGCCTCGACGTTGGCGACGTCGGTGGCATCGACAAAACTCACCTGCACGCCCTGTCCCGCCACCGTCTGCCACAGGCTGTTGGTGTTACCGAACAGGAAGCTCGACGAGACGATGTGATCGCCCTCGCGCAGCAGCGCCTGGAACAACGCGCCGATGGCGGCCATGCCGGTGCCGAAGCACAGGGTGGCGACGCCGTCTTCCATCTTCGTGACCTTGTCTTCCAGCGCCGCGACCGTCGGGTTGCCCTGGCGGCCGTAGCGGAAGCCCGGCTCCTTGCCCTGGAACACCGAGGCCAGCTGGCGCGCATCGCCGTAGCCGAAGGCCACCGAGGTGTGGACCGGCTTGTGCAGCGAGCCCTGCTCGATCGTCTTGCGGCGGTCGTTGTGCAGGATGGTGGTGGTGAAACCGTACTGTTTGGTGTCGCTCATGGTGCAGTCGTCCCAGCGTTATTCGGCGGCGACCGGCGGGTTCAGATTCAGCTGGGTGCGCACCACATCCTCCGAGGACTTGCCCGAGCTCTTGTGGCGATGGTGTTCCAGCTTGTCCAGGTACTCGGGCGTGACGTCGCCGGTGATGTAGACGCCGTCGAAGCAGGAGGCCTCGAAGTTGGTCAGCGCGGGGTTGACGTCCGAGATCGAGCGTTTCAGTGCGTCGATGTCCTGGTAGACCAGGCGGTCGGCCGTGATTTCCTTGCAGACTTCCTCGACGGTGCGGCCGTAGGCGATCAGCTCGTCGCGGGTCGGCATGTCGATGCCGTAGACGTTCGGGAACAGCACCGGCGGCGCGGCCGAGGCGAAGAAGACTTTACGGGCGCCGGCGTCGCGCGCCATCTGCACGATCTCGCGGCTGGTGGTGCCGCGCACGATCGAATCGTCGACCAGCAGCACGTTCTTGTCCTTGAACTCGGAACCGATGGCGTTCAGCTTCTGGCGCACCGACTTCTTGCGCATGCCCTGTCCCGGCATGATGAAGGTGCGGCCGATGTAGCGGTTCTTGATGAAGCCTTCGCGGTATTCCACACCCAGCTTCAGGGCGAGCTGGATCGCGGCCGGACGCGAGGAATCGGGAATCGGCATGACGACGTCGATTTCCTCGACCGGGATTTCCTTACGGATCTTGTCGGCCAGGTATTCGCCCATTTTGAGGCGGGCCGCGTAGACCGAGGCACCGTCGATCACCGAATCCGGGCGCGCCAGGTAGACGTATTCGAAGGCGCAGGGGTTCAGGGACGGATTCTCGGCGCACTGGCGCTCGTGCAATTGGCCGTCTTCGCCGATGAAGATGGCTTCGCCCGGGGCGATGTCGCGCACGAAGCGGAAACCGATGCCCTCCAGGGCCACCGATTCGCTGGCGACCATGTATTCGACGCCATTCTCGCCTTCGTTCATACCCAGGCAGAGCGGACGGATGCCGAACGGGTCGCGGAAGGCCAGCATGCCGTGGCCGGCGATCTGGGCCACGACGGCGTAGGCGCCGCGCACGCGGCGGTGCACCACGCCGACCGCCTTGAAGACGGCCTCGGCGTCGAGCGAATAGCCGCTCGCCGCTTCCTGGATCTCGTGGGCCAGCACGTTCAACAGCACTTCCGAATCGGAATTGGTGTTGATGTGGCGGCGGTCATTGCGGAACAGCGCTTCCTTCAGTTCAGCCTGGTTGGTCAGGTTGCCGTTGTGCGCCAGGGTGATGCCGAAAGGCGCGTTCACGTAGAACGGCTGCGCCTCTTCCTCGCTCGAGGAGCCGGCGGTCGGATAGCGGCAGTGGCCAATCCCGGTGTTGCCCTGGAGCGAACGCATGTTACGGGTACGGAACACGTCGCGCACGAGGCCATTCGCCTTGTACATCGAGAACATGCTGCTGTGATTGGTTGCAATCCCCGCCGCGTCCTGGCCGCGGTGCTGCAGAAGCAGCAATGCGTCATACAACAACTGGTTGACGGGAGTTTGCGAAACGACGCCGACGATGCCACACATGGTGTGCTCCTAAGAACAGAATGCTGTTACGGAAAAGTTCAAAACTGTACGTGCTGCGCCAGCGCAGCAGGAAGGAAGGGTTTGACGGTGCGCGCGCCGGTCTCGGCCAGGGGGGACAGCAGCGCGTCCTTCCAGAAATCTTGTTGGGGGATGGAAGTCATCGAACACAATATGACGGCGGCCAGCACGATTACAACGCCGCGCGCCAGGCCGAACAGGCCGCCAAGGCCGCGGTCCGCCAGCGACAGCCCCGAGGCCTCGATCAGGGCGCCCAGCGCCAGCGACAGCAGGCCCATCAGGATACGCACGCCGAGGAACAGGGCGACGAAGGCGACCATCAGGCGCACCGTCTCGCCGGGAACCAGCGCGGGCAGCAGTGGCGCCAACCCGGCGCCGTAGGCATTGGCCACCACGAAGGCGACGACCCAGCCCAGCAGCGACAGAATCTCCTTCACCAGGCCGCGCATGGTGCTGATGACGACCGAGGAAACCAGCACGAACAATACCAGATAATCGAAAATCGTCACGCCGCCCCGACCACCTTCAAACCGGTACCAGGAAACCGCTGAAGCCCTGGGCGCCGAGCTTGGCGCGCGCCTTCTCGGCCTCTTCGCGGCTGCCGAACGGGCCGACC
>DNCF01000517.1 GCA_003484545.1 Massilia sp.
CAGGCGCGCTTCCAGCTGGGCGTTGGCCGTGCTCTCGGCGGCCAGCGCCGCCTGCGCTTCGCGCCGCTCGGTCTCGACCTGCTCCTGGCGCTCGCCCGCCTCTTCCAGCAGCATGGTCTGCTCTTCCAGGGCCTGCTGCTTTTCCTCGAACTGCAGGCGCAGGTTGGCCAGCTGCGCGCTGTCGGGTGGCGCCAGGCCGTTCTTTTCCTGCTGCAGGCGCTCGCGCCGGCTGGCGAGATTGTTCAGGATGTTGGAGGCATTGCGCTGGTGCGCCGAGGACAGTTCGATGCGCTGCTGCACCTGCATGATGCGCGCGCGCGATTCGTCCGCCTTGCGCTGCGCTTCGCGCCAGGCCGCGTCCAGTTCCGGCAGGCGCTCGCCGGCCGCTTCGACCGCGATCTGGGCGCCTTCGGCGCGCGCGGCCAGTTCCTCGACGTTGAAGGTCGCTTCCTCGATCTGTTCCTCGTACTCGGCCGCCTGCGCCAGCCATTGATCACGCTGGGCCGCCAGCGTGCCGAGCTGGTTCTGCAGGCGGGTGCGCGACTCGACCACGAACTTGATCTGCGCTTCCAGACTGCCGATCTCGGAATTGGTCTGGTACAGCGCGCCTTGCGCCGTGTGCAGGCGGTCGCCGACGGCGAAGTGGTGCTGCCGCAGGTGCTCCAGTTCCAGCTCGACGTTGCGCAGCTTGGCGGTCTGCTCTTCCAGGCTGTTCTGGGCTTCCTCCATCTCGCGGAAGTAGCGCTTCTGTTCAAGCTCGGCTTCGTTCTTGCGCAGCAGCCAGAGCAGCTTCTGCTTTTCTTCCTGGTCGGCCTGCAGCTGGTGGAAGCGGTTCGCCACCGCCGCCTGCGCTTCGAGCTTTTCCAGGTTGGCGTTCAGTTCGCGCAGGATGTCCTCGACCCGCAGCAGGTTTTCGCGCGTGTCCGACAGGCGGTTTTCGGTCTCGCGGCGGCGCTCCTTGTACTTCGAGACCCCGGCCGCCTCCTCGAGGAAGACGCGCAGCTCTTCCGGGCGCGACTCGATGATGCGCGCGATCATGCCCTGGCCGATGATGGCGTAGGCGCGCGGGCCGAGGCCGGTACCGAGAAAGATGTCCTGGATGTCGCGCCGGCGCACCGGCTGGCTGTTGATGTAATAGGTGGAGGTGCCGTCGCGCGTCAGGGTGCGTTTCACGGCGATCTCGGCGTACTGGCCCCATTGGCCGGCCGCCTTGCCCATGCTGTTGTCGAACACCAGTTCGACCGAGGCGCGGCCCGAGGGCTTGCGGTGGGTCGAGCCGTTGAAGATCACGTCCTGCATCGACTCGCCGCGCAGCTCCGATGCTTTCGATTCGCCCAGCACCCAGCGTACGGCATCGATGATGTTCGACTTGCCGCATCCATTCGGGCCGACGACGCCGACCAATTGACCAGGCACCTGGAAATTGGTGGGATCGACGAAAGACTTGAATCCCGACAATTTAATGGAGGATAGGCGCACCTTGCTTCGGCTACTCGGGAATCGTTAAAGAATGCATCATACCACCTGTCGCTTGCATTTCGGCCAAGTTTGGACTATGGCGGACACGGCAGCAAGCGACGGGGCGGCGGCATTTTACAGAAGATTAACGAAATGAAATAGTGGGCGGGCGCCGTGCTGGAATCAGCCCGCACCCTGGAAGTGGCGCACCAGGGCGACCGCCAGCACCACGCCCAGAAAAAGCAGCCGCAGGCCGGACGCCAGCCGGCGCCTGCGCGGCCTGATCTCGGATGCCGTCGCGGCATTCTCTTCGGCCTGGCTGTCGGCCTGCACGCTCACGCCGCGCGCGGTCTCGGCCTCGTCATTTTGCACCTGCTTGTCCATGATTGTTCCTGTTCCTGCTCCTGTTCCGGCTTGGGCCGCATTATCGCGCAGGAACGGACAGGCGCGGTAGGCCGGCACCCGGGACGGCAGCGGCCGTCAGGCGTTCGCGTGCAGGGGCGCCGGGTCGTTGACCGCCTCGCGCATCGCCTCGGTCAGCACGCGGCCGACCACCCCTTCCATCGCGACCAGGGTGACGCTGCCGCTGCGGAAGGCCTCGACCAGTTTCTCGGCCGGCAGCGAAAAGGCTTCCTGGCGCGGGCCACTCGAGAAGATGAAGAGCGTGCGGCGCGGGCTGACCCAGGCCAGCTTGACCTTGCGCACACTGCCGTCGGGCTCGGCGAATTCGAGCCGCATGCCGCGTTCCAGGTCGTCGACCCGGGCTGCGGCCTCGTCCTTGTCCACGGCTTCTTCCCCGGCTGCCGCGGCCTGCTCCTGGGCGATGCGGCGCAGCGCGTCCTGCTGGGCCGCCTCCACCGCCAGTTCCAGCTGGCGCTCGGGCGAGAGTTCCAGCGGCGCGCGCACGATCTGCAGGTGGCATTCGGCCAGCTCGGCGAAGAACTGCAGGCGGTCGGCGTCCTGCCACTTGATCGCATCAAGCCACTTGTTCAGGGTCGTCAGCAGCGGCGGCAGTTTCGCGATCAGGGCCTTTCTCTGCTCCTGGGTCGCCTTCGGCTTCACGGTCCAGATCAGGTCGTCCATGGCGCGGGTCGCGTTGTCGACCGCGCCGGGGCGCTCCTCGTCGATCAGGTGGGCAAAGGTCAGCACGTCGACCCAGCGGCGTTCGAGGAACTGCGACACCACGGCCACCAGGGCGCCGCCTCCCAGTCGCAGGCGCTGCTCGACGGCCCGGCGCGCCGAGCGCGCCGCCACCGTCTGCTTTTCGATTCTGGTG
>DNCF01000212.1:0-5544 GCA_003484545.1 Massilia sp.
AGGCCGCGGCCCTGGGTCGAGTGCGCGTAGCGCAGCAGCGCGCCGGCCGCGCCGAACGCGGCGCCCAGGCCGTCGGCGCCGAAGCCGGTCAGCGTCGCCACGGCCAGCTGGTCGACCAGCGCCTTGTGGCCCTTGACCACGTCGAAGTGCCACTCGGGCACGCGCTGGGTGTGGGCGACCGGGTTGTCCTCGAACAAAGCGCCGTCGTCGGCGCGCAGGATCTCGGCCGGTGCGATGCGCTCCAGTTCCTGGGCCAGGCGCGTGTTCACGGTGCGCTCGTCGCCGGAGAATTCCATCAGGCGCAGCGCGCCGCTGGCGAGCGACATCCAGGCCAGGCCCACGGTCACGTTCTTGCGTTGCGCCAGCGTGCAGACCGCCAGCAGCGGCCGCTCGGCCTTTTCGGGCAGCAGGTCGGAATCGGTCAGGGTGCCCGGCGTGACCACGCGCACCACCTTGCGCTCGACCGGACCTTTCGAGAGCGCCGGGTCGCCGATCTGTTCGCAGATCGCGCAGGATTCGCCGAGTTTCACCAGCTTGGCGAGGTAAGGATCGAGCGAGTGGAAGGGCACGCCCGCCATCTTGATCGGATTGCCGCCCGAGGAGCCGCGCGCGGTCAGCGTGATGCCGAGGATGCGCGCGGCCTTTTCCGCGTCTTCGAAGAAGAGTTCGTAGAAGTCGCCCATGCGGTAGAACACCAGCATGGTCGGGTAGTCGGCCTTGATGCGCAGGTACTGCTGCATCATGGGTGTGACTTTTTCTGCCGGGCTGCTCTTGACTGCGGCGGCGTTGATGTCGGATGAAACGGTGGTCATGTCGGTCGTGTTCGGTGAGGCAGGGGCATTGACTTGCCAAGACCGTCATTTTAACCGCATCGGCTGGGCTGCTTCATAGACCCGCGCATCGGCACGGTGCGGCCCATGCGATTCGCCCTCGGCCACGGTCGTTTCGTTCAACGTGGTGCTCCCTGCCGGCCGCCACGGCAGGGAGCAGGGAGCCATCGACACGGCTTGACGCTGAATCCGGTCAAGTACGGTCAAGTACGGTCAAGTACAAACGCGAGGATATCCGCATTCAACGCGTCGGCATGCGTGGTCGGGATGCCATGCGGTGCGCCCTTGTAGATCTTGAGCGTACCGTTCTGGAGCAGCTCGGCCGATCGTATTCCCGAAGCCTTGATGGGAACGACCTGGTCGTCGTCACCGTGCACGACCAGGACGGGAATCGACATGCCTTGCAGGTCGGCGGTGAAATCGGTCTGCGAGAAGGCGACGATACCGTCATAGTGCGCCTTCGCGCCGCCCATCATGCCCTGGCGCCACCAATTCAGGATGACCGGTTCCGACGCCTTGGCCGGCACGCGGTTGAAGCCGTAGAACGGCCCCGACGGGACATCATGGTAGAACTTCGCCCTGTTCGCCGCGAGCTGGGCCTGGAAATCGTCGAACACTTCTTTCGGTGTGCCGTCGGGATTGGCTTGCGTCTTCACCATCAGGGGCGGAACCGCGCTGACGAGGACTGCCTTGGCGACCGGGTCTTCCCGATGGCGCGCGATATAACGGACGACTTCGCCGCCGCCGGTCGAATGGCCGACGTGCACCGCCCCACGGACGCCCAGGTGCTCGACAACCGCTGCAACGTCGTCGGCATAGTGGTCCATGTCATGACCGTCTGCGACCTGGGAGGAGCGCCCATGCCCGCGCCGGTCGTGCGCGACGACCCGGAAACCCTGGCCCAGGAAGAACAGCATCTGGGTATCCCAGTCATCCGCGCTGAGAGGCCAGCCGTGGTGGAAGAAGATGACCTGCGCATCGCGCGGTCCCCAGTCCTTGTAGAAGATGTCAACACCATCTTTCGTTTTCACAAATCCCATGTTCGCTGCTCCTGTGTGGGCGGGTTGTCGAAGGTGGAATGCCGCTGGTGTATCGCGTTTCGGGGTGATGCGTATTGGAGAAGCTGGTGGTCACTATCGTGGCGTCATGCGAAAGATCGCGCAATTTCCTGCCTTCAAAGATGACGTCGGGCTTGCCCGTTTTCGCGTCATCGCTCTGGAAGCTGGGCGATTGCTCACGCTCGCGGTCATGGAGATCGCTCAGCCATTTTGGCAGATTAGCCAACGACGCCGCGCACCCGTGCCGGCTCCGTGCTCAGCCGCAGTGGCGGCACCTGGGTCCTGCGCGCCCGCTGCCCGTGCGCCGCGCACGCCCCGCCCATGGTCCAAGGTCCAATTGCACCGCACGGAACAGCCTTCTTACAATGCAGCGCAGATCCGGGCGCCGGATTCATCGCGTGCCATGCAGGCGATGCAGGCATGTTGGCCCATCGAGCAACATCGAGTCCGGTTCGTGCATACCCTTGTCAAGGAGCCGCTCCATGAATGCGCCCTATGCGCCCGATCCGGATCTCGAGCAACGCCTGTTCAGGAAGCTGCTGGACGTTTTCATCCGGGCCGGGCTGGCATTCGCGCTGGCGGCCTTGTGCTACCGGATTTTTTCCCCCTTCATTTCGCTGATGGTCTGGGCCCTGATCCTGGCGGTGACGCTGTATCCGGGGCACCAAAGGCTGGCACGCGCGCTGGGTGGGCGGCAAGGGCTGGCCGCCACCCTGCTGGTGTTGGGCGGCATCGTCCTGATCGGCCTGCCGACCGCCGTGCTGATGTCCTCGGTGGGCGAGTCGGCCCAGCACTTCATCGTCAGCGTGCGCGGCAACATGATCAGGATTCCCGCTCCGCCGTCCATGATTGCCGGATGGCCTGTCGTCGGCGAACGGATCCACGGCTTCTGGGTGCAGGCGCACACGGACCTGCCGGCATTCGTGCGCAGCGTGCAGCCGCAACTCGGCGGCCTGGCGAGGATCGCGCTCGGGGTGGTCGCCAGCATGGCCAGCGGGGCGCTGCTGTTCCTGGCCTCGTTCATCGTGGCGGGCATCATCATGGCCTTCGGCCAGGCGGGATCCGACAGCATCCGCGCGATTTTCGCCCGCATCGTCGGTGTCGGGCGCGGCGACGAATTCGCCAGGCTGTCCACCGAGACGATCCGTGCGGTGGCGCTGGGCGTGCTCGGGGTGGCCTTCATCCAGGCCATCGTCGTCGGCCTCGTGATGGTGGCTGCCCGCGTACCGTTTGCCGGCGTGCTGGCATTGCTCGTCCTCGTGCTGGGAATCGCACAGGTCCCGGCGGCGCTGGTGACCTTGCCGGTCATCGTCTACCTCTGGGCGAGCGGAGACTACGCCACCACGCCGGCCATCGCCTATACCGTGCTCCTGCTCATCGCCGGCATGCTCGACAACGTGCTCAAGCCGCTCCTGCTGGGGCGGGGCGTCCATGCGCCGATGCCGGTCATCCTGATCGGCGCGCTGGGCGGCCTGGCGAGCGCCGGCATCATGGGGATGTTCGTGGGCGCGGTCCTGCTCACCGTCGGCTACCAGTTGTTCATGGCATGGGTGGCCGCCAATCCGGACGTGCCGGCGCCCGGATTGGCTGCGCCGGGCTGAACGGCGTGGCGCGCCCATGCATCGGCCAGGCTAGGGGCATGCGGCCGCGCCTGTTCGTCAACCGGCGCTGTCGGCCTTGTTCATCGCCACCGTCGCGGCATCCAGCAACAGGTTGTTCACGAGATCCGCCAGCGCTTCCGCATCGACCGGCTTGGACAGCACCGGCACGCCGGGAATCCGGAGCGACAGCTCGTTGGCATAGGCCGACACGATCAGCGCCGGCAGGGCGGGGTGGCGGGTGCGCAGTGCGAACAGTAGTTCCTCGCCGTTCATGCCCGGCATGCGGAAATCCGTGACGACAAGGTCGATGGAGGAGGAGGCGAACAGGTCGAGCGCCTCCTTGCCGCCGCCGGCGGCGAGTACGGCGAAGCCCGCCTTCTCGAGGTAACGCTGGAGGATGTAGCTGACGGCCGGGTCGTCCTCGACCAGCAAGATGCGTTTCAAGACTATCCTTCGTGCTGGAAGCCGGAGGCCGAGCCCTTGCGGGCCTCGACCTTCAGCGAGATGCGGATCCGCTCGGCCAGGTCGGCGAGGCGGTAGGGCTTGGCCATGGTCGTCCAGGTCGGACCGCTGCTGGTGTAGGCCGGCAATTCGCTCATGTAGCCGGTGGCGAGGATCACCGGCACGTCCGGCTGGCGCTCGCGCACGAGTTCGGCCAGGCGGATGCCGTTCATCCCGCCGGGCATGATGATGTCGCTGAACAGCAGGTCGATGTCGCCGTAGCGCTCGACCAGTTCCATCGCTTCCTCGCCGCTCTGGGCCGCCAGGACCCGGTAGCCGAGGTCGCGCAGGTGGTTTTCCGCCAGTTCGCGCACGTCGTGGCTGTCGTCGACCACCAGGATGGTCTTCCGGCCGAGGATCGCTTCCGGGCTCCAGTTCATGCCCTTGTTCCCCACCCGGTCGGCCATGATCTCCATGCCCGACTGCTGGGCCAGCGGGAAGATCATGCGGATCGTGGTGCCCTGGTTCGGCACGCTGTCGATCTCGAGCCGGCCGTGCGACTGCTGCACGAAACCGTGCACCATCGCCAGCCCCAGGCCGGTGCCCGGGCCCTTGGTGGTGAAGAAGGGCTCGGTGGCGCGCTGGGCGACTTCCGGCGGCATGCCTTCGCCCTCGTCGATGACGCAGATGACGACATAGGTGCCCGGCGCCAGGCCGTGGCGCTCGAGGCGCTCGCTGTCGGCCATGGTCGAGGTGGCCACCGTCACGCGACCGCCTTTCGGCATGGCGTCGCGCGCGTTGATCAGGACGTTCAGCAGCGCCATCTCCATGTGGGTGGCGTCCAGCGTGCACGAGGGCAGGCCGGGCTTCAGGTCCAGGTGCAGGTCGACCTTGTCGCCGAGCGTGCGCACCAGCATTTCGCTGAACTCGACCACCAGCGAGTTCAGGTTCAGGCGCTTCGGCTCCAGGCGCTGCTTGCGCGCGAAGGTCAGCAGTTGCTGGGTCAGCCGGCTGGCCTTTTCGCTGGCCAGGCGCGCGCGCTCGATCGATTGCAGCGTCGCCTCGGGGTCGTGGACCGAGGTCGTGGCCACCTCCAGGTTGCCTGCGACGACCTGCAGCAGGTTGTTGAAGTCGTGCGCGAGGCCGGCGGTGAGCTGGCCGATCGCTTCCATCTTCTGCGCCTGCAGGTAGGACTGCTCGGAAACGCGGCGCCGGGTGATGTCCATCTGCGAGGCGAACCAGTACAGCAGCTTGCCATCGGCGTCGAACACCGGGCCGCAGAACAGCCCGTTCCAGAACGGGCGGCCGTCGGACTTGTAGTTCAGGATGTCGACCGCCACCGCGCGCTGTTCCTGCACCGCGACGCGCAGCTCGGCCACGGTGGCCGGATCGGTCTGCTCGCCTTGCAGCAGGCGGCAGTTGCGGCCCAGGACCTCTTCTTCCCGGTACATGGTCAGGTCGAGGAAGGCGCGGTTCACGAAAACGATCGGGTTGTCCGGCTGGTTCGGGTCGGTCAGGACCATCGGCATGCGCGTCATCTCGATGGCCGCGAAGAACACGTTGCCGCGGTCTTCCAGGCCCGGGCGCGACACCTGGCTGGCCTGCCAGTGGCGG
>DNCF01000212.1:5676-6064 GCA_003484545.1 Massilia sp.
GGCACGCCCTGGCTCTGGCCGCCGCCTTCCTGCTCGGTGGGCATGTGTTCGCGTTCTTCTTTCGTGCCGCCGGTAGTCATCCGCCTGTCCCCCTTGTCGTCTGGTCGATTCAAGGTCAATGACGGTCCGACCCCATCGGAAATTATAGCAATTCGACCATGATGGCGGCGTCCGCCGTGCGCCGCCGCATTGCCGCCATCGGTGCGCCGCCCCTGCGGCGACGGGGCGGAAGTGTTATTGTGCTAACGATACATCCATTTTTCCTACCCAAGATTCTCCCCGGTCCACCGATGAACGACACGCCAGCCCACTCCTCCGACCCACATGCCGGCGACCTCGCCTTCGCTTCCGGCGGCGGCGAGATGGGCGCGGTGCTGCGCGGCCTGGG
>DNCF01000211.1 GCA_003484545.1 Massilia sp.
CGGTGCCGGCCCTGGCCGGCGCCAGCGTGGCCGAACCGATCGCGGCCGGCGCGGGCGTCGGCACGATGCCGGTGGTGCCGCTGCTCGAAAACTACGATTTGCCCCCGGCCGGTTCGGCCGTGGACGTGATGGTCGACCACCTGAAGGTACTGGCCGGCAAGGAGCCGGAGCGCGTCGCCGAAGTGGTCAAACAATGGGTGCAGAAGAAACATGGCCGAACTGAACAATAACGACGGCGAAGCCGTCCTGAGCCCGGTCGAGCAGGCCGCCATCGTGCTGCTGTCGATCGGCGAGGAACCCGCCGCCGCGGTGCTGCGCTGCCTCGAGCGCGAAGAATTGATCGAACTGACCCAGGTCATGTCGCGCATGAGCGGCATCAAGGTCGACTCGGTGAAGTACGCCGTCCAGAATTTCTTCGACGACTACCGCCAGCAGAGTGGCCTGCACGGCGCCTCGCGCAGCTACCTGAAGCGCTCGCTCGACCTGGCGCTGGGCAGCGACATCGCCAACAGCGTCCTGAACACGATCTACGGCGACGCCATCCGCCCGATGATGGCGCGCCTGCAGTACGCCTCGCCGAAGTGGCTGGCCGAATTCGTCGCGCACGAGCATGTGCAGATGCAGGCCGTGTTCCTGGCCTTCCTGCCGCCCGCCCTGGCCGGCCAGATCATCGAATCGCTGCCGGAAGAAGGCCGCGACCTGGTGCTGCTGAACCTGGCGCGCCTGGACGAGATCGACCGCGACCTGCTGCGCGAACTGGAAGAGCTGGTGACGCGCTGCCTGTCCGCGCTCGATACCCAGAGCGCCAGCGTCGAGGGCGTGCGCCAGGTCGCCGAGATCCTGAACCGCCTGCCGAACAACCGCGCCGGCATGGTCGAACTGCTGCGCGCGCACGATCCGGAAGTGGCGTCGCAGATCGAGATGTCGATGTACGACTTCTTCATCCTGTCGCGCCAGACCGAGCAGGTCATCACCCGCCTGCTCGACGAAGTGCCGCTCGAGCAGTGGGCGATCGCGCTCAAGGGCGCGGAGCCGGCCCTGCGCGACGCCATCCTGTCGGCCATGCCGAAGCGCCAGGCGCAGTCCTTCGAGGACCTGATGCGCCGTTCGGGCCCGGTGCCGATGTCGCGCATCGAGCAGACCCGCAAGGACATCATGGCCGCCGTCAAGGCCCTCGCCGACGCCGGCGAGATCGACGTGCAGCTGTTCGCCGAGGCCACTGCCGAATGAAGCAGTTCCGGCCATTCCATTTCCCGCCGCTGGCCCAGGTACGCGCGGCCGCGCGCGCCGCGGCCGAAGCCGGCCACGACGCTCCGGACCAGGAGGACTGGGACGGCGCGCTGGCGGCGGGTTATCGCCAGGGCCAGCAGGACGGCTACGACGCCGGCTTCGAGCAGGCGCGCCTCGAGGGCTTCGAGGCCGGCCAGGCCGAGGGCCGTAAGCGCGGCTTCGAGGAAGGCCGCGCCGAGGGCCTGGAGCAGGCGCTGGCCGGCTTCGAGCAGCTCGCCAAGCCGATCGACGCCGCCCTCAAGTCCCTGAAAAAGCTCAAGAGCGACTACCGCGCCGCCCAGCGCAAGGAAGTCGTGGACCTGGTCGGCAAGATCGCGCGCCAGGTGATCCGCGCCGAACTGGCGCTGCAGCCGACCCAGCTGCTGGCCCTGGTCGACGAGGCCCTGGCCGCGATGCCGCCTTCGCGCGACACGGTCGAAGTGCTGATGAATCCGGAAGAACTGCGCCGCGTCAGCGAACTCGATCCGAAACGCGCCAAGAAGTGGAACCTGCTGGCCGATCCGTCGCTCGAGCCGGGCGAATGCCGCGTCAAGTCGGGCGACCACGAAGTCGACGCCGGCTGCCAGGGCCGCCTGGCCGCCTGCATGGACCAGGTGCGCGAAGCCCTCGAAGTCCAAGGAGAAGAGGCGTGACCGCGCTCGTCGATACCCTGCGCTCGCTCGACATCGGCGCGGTCCCGGTGGCCACGCCCACCGGCCGCCTGGTCGGCGCGCAGGGCCTGCTGCTGGAAAGCGTCGGCTGCAAGCTGCATACGGGCCAGCGCGCCCGCGTCGAACTCGTCGACGGCGGCTGGCTCGACGCCCAGGTCGTGGGTTTCCGCGACAAGGTGTCCTACCTGATGCCGTTCAAGAAGCCGCAGGGCCTGGCCACCGGCGCGCGCGTACTGCCCGAGAAGAACGCCAGCAAGCTGATGATCGGTCCGTCCTGGCTGGGACGCATGGTCAACGGCCTGGGCGAGGAAATCGACGGTTTGGGGCGCCTCGGTGGCGACCAGCCGCTCGAGACCACGCCGCCGAAGGTGAACCCGCTGCGCAAGGCCCCGGTCGACGAGCCGCTCGACGTCGGCGTGCGCGCCATCAATTCGATGCTCACGCTCGGCAAGGGCCAGCGCGTCGGCCTGATGGCCGGGTCCGGCGTCGGCAAGTCGGTGCTGCTGGGCCTGATCACGCGCCAGACCGTGGCCGACGTCGTCGTCGTCGGCCTGATCGGCGAGCGTAACCGCGAGGTGCGCGAGTTCGTCGAGAAGTCGCTCGGTCCCGATGGCCTGAAACGCGCCGTCCTGGTAGTGGCGCCTGCGGACGAGTCGCCGATGATGCGCGTGATGGCCACCGAACTGTGCCACTCGATCGCCGCCCATTTCCGCGACCGCGGCCAGAACGTGCTGCTGCTGGTCGACTCCCTCACCCGCTACGCGATGGCGCTGCGCGAAGTGGCGCTGTCGCTGGGCGAGCCGCCGGCCACGCGCGGCTATCCGCCGTCGGTGTTTTCGAACCTGCCGCAGCTGGTCGAATCGGCCGGCAACGGCGAGAACCCGCAAGGCAGCATGAGCGCGATCTACACCGTGCTGGCCGAAGGCGACGACCAGCAGGACCCGGTGGTCGACACCGCGCGCGCGATCCTGGACGGCCACATCGTACTCACGCGCGAACTGGCCGAACGCGGCCACTATCCGGCCATCGACGTGGCGCAATCGATCAGCCGCTGCATGGCCCAGGTCGTGAGCCCGGACCACGCGAACGCGGCGCGCAAGCTGAAGGCGGCGCTGGCGCGCCATGCGCGCGTGCGCGACCTGATCCCGCTCGGCGCCTACACGCCCGGCGCCGATCCGGAAACCGACCGCGCGGTCCGGCTGCAGCCGCACATCGAGGCCTTCCTGTGCCAGGGCACGCGCGAAGGCGCGCCGCTCGACACCTGCGTCACGCAACTGCAGGGGATGATGGCATGAACAGGAACGACGCGATCCGCAGCCTCGACACCCTGGTGCAGCTGCGCAGTACCGAAGTCGAGCGCCTGCAGACGGAACTGGCGCGCCAGGAAGCCACGCGCGCGCGCTACCAGGCCAACCTGGAACGCCTGCATGCGCTGGCCGAAGGCAGCGGCGCCTCGGGCCGGCTGGCGCCGGCGCTGGCCCTGAACTGCGGCCAGTACAAGCAGGCCGTGTTCGCGCTGGCCGACAGCCACCGCACCGACCTGCATCTGCACGAAGCCAACATGGCGGTCGCACAGCGCAACTTGACCGCGGCGTGGACGCGCCGCGAACTGCTCGGCAAGGTGCTCGAGCAGCAGCAGGACGCGCACGCGCGCGAACAGGAACGCGCCGCAAGGAAGCGCGAGGACGACATCGCCACCCGATCGTGGCTGGCAGGACGGGCGTGAAGCCCGAATAAGGAGAACCCATGGCGATCAACACCAATTACGATCCGGCCACCACGGCCCAGGCGCTGGCGGAACAGTTCACGTACGGCCGCCAGACGATGCTGACGAACCAGACCAAGGCCGCCTCGGCCACCGAGAAGGGCCTGAACACGCTCGGCTCGGCGCTGAGCGCGTTCCAGGCCAGCCTGGCGAGCCTGACCGGCGTCAACAAGACGATCGCGGCCAACAGCGCCGTGTTCAGCGACACGAGCTTCGCCAGCGCCACGGCGAATTCGACCGCGGCGGCCGGCGGCTATACCTTCTTCGTCGAACGGATCGCCAGCGCCCACAAGATCTCCTACGGCGGCATGACCGACTTCGCCGGCGGCGGTTCGCTCACGCTGGGCAGCGGCAGCAACTCGTTCACGCTGGACCTGAGCGGCAAAACCACCTGGACGGTGCGCGACCTGGCCGCCGCGATCAATGGCGACACCAACAACACCAGCATCTCGGCCTCGGTCGTCACCACCGGCACCGGCGTGTCGGAACTGGTGCTGAGCGCGAAGGCCACCGGCGCCGCCAACGCGATCACGGTCACCCCGAGCGGCGCCACCAGCGGCATCGATGCCAACCTGGCCGCGAAACTGGGCGCCGCGCCGAACCAGCTGACCAAGGCGCTCGACGCCGTCCTGCGCGTCGGCTCGGAAACCGGCACCGCCATCACCCAGGCCAGCAACACCTTCAACGTGATCGACGGCGTGACCATGACGCTGACCAAGGCGCAAGCCGCGGGCAGCGCGCCGCTCACGCTGACGGTCGCCTCCGACGCCGCGAAGACCACTGCCAACGCCCAGGCTTTCGTGGATGCCTACAACAAGCTGAAATCGACGATCGATGCCCTGGTCAGCCCGGCCGACCCGGCGAATGGCTCGGCGGCCGGCGCCTTTGCCGGGGCCCGCGGCGGGCGCCCCTTGGGGGGCCCCC
>DNCF01000045.1 GCA_003484545.1 Massilia sp.
TGGCGAACCGCCCCTGCCGGAACGGCGGCGGCGCCAGCGCCTGGCCGACGATGCGCTAGTCCTCGACGGCGAAGCACTGCGCCAGCCGCCACGGCCGGACCAGGTCCTGATCGTCGACAAGGAGGGCGCCTTCCGCGACCACCTGGCGCGCCTGGTCGGCGAGCGCCGCCTGGCGATCGCCTGGACCGACAGTGCAGCGACCGCCGTGCGCCTGTGCGACGAAACCCAGGTGGGGGTGGCGATGATCAATACCTCGACCCCCGGCATCGATCCCTATGCGCTGTGCAGCGCGATCAAGGCCCAGGAGGGCGCGGGCCGCACGGCGGTCGTGTTCCTGGTCGGGAAGGCTTTTCCCTATGACACCGCGCGCGCCCACTCGGCCGGCGTGCGCGGGCTGCTCGACAAGCCGGTGGCGGACCGCAGCCTCGTCGCGATCCTCGCTCGTCTCACATCGATGCCGGCGTAGGGTGGGCGGGTTTTGGCGCCCACGCGTTCGTCTCGAGGATGCGTAGCCGAAAAGCGCGCCTTGGCTGGATGCATGGACGAGACCCGTCCACCCTGCCACGCCCAGCCGTGTGATTTTGTTACAACTTCAAATCGTGCGCGGCCATGGCGGGGCTATATTGAAGTCATGGCAGATGATCATCAAAACCAGCGTGGCGAGGCGCCCGGTCCGCCGCTGGAGACCCGCCCCGATGCTCCCGAGCGTGTTCCCGACCGCCGCTCCGCCGATGGCCCGCCGCGCTACCAGCGCCCGGGCGACACGCCGTTCGCGCTGGTTGGACGAGTATTGTCGTCGCGCTGGCGCGCCCTGCGTGACCGCTTCCACCGCGACTTCATGCGCCGCACCCTGCGCATCGGCGTCTCGGCCCGCATCTTCCATCCCGAACCGGGCGCGACCGGCCTGCGCAGCAAGAACCTGCAATACCTGGAGGAGTCGATCGCGCAGTGGGTGATGTCGCGCGACGTGCTGGTGTTCATGATCCCGACGGTGAACACCAACGGGCTGCTCCATCCCAGCAACATCACGCTGCGCCACTACGCGCGCCACCTCGACGGCCTGGTGCTGCAGGGCGGGGCCGACGTCTCGCCGCAGACCTATTCCGAAACGCCGACCCGCCCCGAGTGGAGCGGCGACCGCGCGCGCGACCTGTACGAGCTCGAGCTGCTGCACGAATTCGTCGAGGCCGGCAAGCCGGTGCTGGGCGTGTGCCGCGGCTGCCAGCTGATCAACGTCGCCTTCGGCGGCACGCTCTACCAGGACGTGGCGACCAACCTGCCCGAGGCGCTGGCCCACGTGCACACCGACTACGATGCCCACCGCCACGCGATCGAATTCCCGCCCGGCTCCTCGCTCGGGCGCATGTTCCCGAACGCGCGGCGGCCGACCGTCAATTCGATCCACCACCAGGCGGTCAAGGAACTCGGGCGTGACATCCGCATCGAGGCGGTGTCGTATCCGGACGGGGTGGTCGAGGCGATCCGCTACGACCGGGCCGACTTCGTCATGGGGCTGCAGTGGCATCCTGAGTTCCACCGGGCTGGCGGGACGGATCTGCTCGATTGCACGCCGGTGCTGGACGAGTTCTTGAGGGCGGCACGCGAAACCAGGCTGTAGCCGGTTTCTCCGGGTATTCACATCGAAAGGCAATTGTAGGGTGGGCTCTCGAGCCCACGCGGTCTCACCGTTCGAATCAAGGCGCCGTGTCATCGAACCCGCGGATCCGCACACCAATAAATTCAAAACCCAAGCGCACGCACGCTTGCAAAATCGCTTGCATCCCATCCGTCCCTTGATTACTATTGAATGAGAATGATTCTCATTCATTAAGCCGACACTCACCGTCCAACCGAACCCGAGGGACCGCCATGCAAGACCAACCGAACGAGCCATCCATGCCGCCAGCGCAGGACCTGCGTCACCGGGACGCGGTAATGATCGCCTCGCTGCTGCACCTGATGTCGCACTACACCGCGCGCGACGAGGACGACCGCCCCTGCGTGCGCCTGGCCTCGGTGATCGAGCGCCACCTGTGCGCGCTGGCGCGCCTGCCCGAGCTCGACCCGGTGCTGCGCGCCACCTGCGAACAGCTGTGCGAGAAGTGGGCCGGCATGGTCGACGACGGCATGCCGCGCCCGGCGCCAAAGCCCGGCTTCCTGGAGCGCATCATGCGCGGCGGCCGCCTTGGCGCCAGCCCGGCCTGAATTACCGCCGCCAGAACCGCCGCTCGCCCCGGAACCAGTTGATCGCGGCATGCACGATCGCCTCGACGCTGCCTTCGCGCTGGTACTGCTGGCGCAGCAGGCCGGCGTCGCTGCCGCCGGCGGCGGCCGCGGCCAGGTGCTGCAGGGCGTCCAGGCTGCCGAGCTTGGCGGCGTGCGGCTCCATCTTGCGCAGGGTGGTGAGGATGTCCTCGCGCAGCGACACCGTCTCGTAGGTCTTCGGGTGGGTGATCGCGCCGTCCAGCCCGAAGCGGCAGGCCTGGAAGCGGTTGTAGTTGTAGACGAGGTAGTCGTCCTCGACGGGGGCTTCCTCGCTGCGTTGCAGGAGATAGCTGCACAGCGCCTGCAGGTAGGCCGCCAGCGCCGCGGCGCGCTGCACCGTCAGCGGCGTGTCGCACACGCGCAGTTCGATGGTGCCGTACTCGGGTTTCGGCCGCAGGTCCCAGTAAAAATCCTTCATGCTCTTGATGATGCCGGTGCGCTCCATCTTGCCGAAATAGGCGGATTCGAAATCGCTCCAGCTCAACGTAAAAGGCGCGCGCCCGCTCATCGGGAAGGCGAACACCGAGTTCAGGCGCGCCGAATCGAACAGGCTGTCGTGCCCCTGCACGAAAGGAGACGAGGCCGACAGTGCGATGAAGTGCGGGATGTAGCGGTTCAGGGCATGCAGCAGGTACATGGCGTTGTCGCCATTGCCGCAACCGATGTGCACGTGCTGGCCGAACACCGTGAACTGCTTGGCCAGGTAGCCGTACAGCGACGATAAATGTTCGAAGCGCGGTTTGGCGAAGATCTTCTGCTCCGACCAGTGCTGGAAGGGGTGGGTGCCGCCGCCGGCGATGCCGATGTTGAGGACGTCGCCGGCGGCCACCAGCGTGTCGCGGATTTCCAGCAGTTCGGCCAGCAGCGGGCCGTATTCCGAATGCACGCTCGAATTAATCTCGATCATGCTCTCGGTGATTTCCGGCGTCACGTTGCCGGGGAAGGGCTTGCGCGAGAGCAGGTGCAGCAAATCGGGGCTGGCCGCCGTCAGGTCGAAGTCGGACAGGCTGACCAATTGAAGTTCGAGCTCGACCCCGAAGGTGAGCGGCGTCGATTGGACAAAGGGTTCAAGCGGCATGGCGGATCTCCGGCGCTTCGCGCGCCCAGACCAGGGCGCGCTGGATGATGATGGGGCCGAACACTTCGAGCAGCATGGTCACCGCCGCCACCGCGCGCAATTCGTCGACCACGTGCACGCCGGCCAGGCGCGCGTGTTCGAGCAGCAGGATGACGAACACCGACAAGGGCGCCAGCGCCACCCCGGCCAGGAAGCCCTTGCGCCAGGAGACGCCGGACAGGTGGGCGAAGGCGGTGACGCCGGCGGTCTTGGTGACCAGGCGCGCCAGCACCAGGACCACGGCCAGCACGCCGCCGGCGGCGACTTCGCGCCAGTCCAGGGTCGAGGCGGCGAACACGAACAGCAGCACGGTCAGCAGCTCGCCGAGCGCGCCGAAATTGCGCTGGGCCTGGCTGAAGGCGACGCGGCGGTGGCGCGCCACCAGCCCGAAGGCGAGGGTGGCGACCACCGGCGACAGGCCGCCGGCGTAGGAAATCGCCACCAGCAGCAGCACCGCGATCGCAAAGGCGACGGTGGCGTCGTGGCGCGGGTTGCCGATCGCGCGCAAGAGCGCCGGCACCAGCAGCCCGAACACGGCGCCGGTGAGCGCGGACACCGCCAGCAGCACCAGGCTGTTCCAGATCGCGTCGCCGATATCCTCGAAGGTGCGGAAGATCCAGAAGCCGATCACGGCATTGAAGGCGAACACCGCCAGCACGCAGTTCTGCGCCGACAGGTGCAGCACGCGTTCGGTCACCTGGCCCGAGCTGCGCTGTTCGTTGATCACCCGCACCACGGTGGCCGGCGAGGTGGCCATCGACAGCGAGGCCAGCATCAGCGCGGTCAGCTGCGGCGTGGCGAAGGCGATCGCGATCAGGTAGACCGCAATGAAGGTGGCGCTTGACTCGACCACGCCGGCGATGCCGATCCACGGGTTGGCGCGCAACCAGCGCAGGTTGATGCGGTAGCCCAGTTCGAACAGGATCAGGCCGAAGGCGACGTCGGCCAGCATCGATACCGGTCCGGCATCGGGCGCCGGCAGGATGCCGAGCTGGGGCCCGGCCAGCGCGAAGCCGACCAGTCCGTAGAAACTAATGCGCGGCAAGCCCGTGAACCGCTGGCCGAATTCCCCGGCTATCCAGGCGATGGCAATGGTGAAGGGCCATGCGAGGCTGGTCAGGACGGTCGGCAGGTCGGGCATGCAATCTCCTCGAAAGGGCGAAGCGAACGGTTTTGTCAATACTACAAGCAGGCGCCGCGCGCACGATTGGGTTCGCCAGGGTGGTGCGGCTTGCCTTGATATTAATATTTGCAGCGCTGGCGTCCGTGCTCGTACTAACAGACGGGATACAGGCCGGAAGCGTGCGTTGTCATTGGTCACGCTGCTGGCTAGAATGGCGGGCTTATGTCCTGCGGGACTGCCATCCGGCCCGAGCGCCGCCGATCCTCTCACCCGTCAGCCGCGCGTTGACGTCTTCCCGAACATGTCCGCACAACCGCACATCCAGCCGCAAGCCCGTCCGCCGATCCGCCTGACCGCCCAGCTTCTTACCTGCGTGATCTTCTGCATCCTGGCCGCCCTGATCATCTTCGTGGCCCAGGACGATCCTTTGTCGGTATTGAGCGGACCGATGGGTATCGGCCAGCAATTGCTGTTCGGCCTGGGCCTGTCGGCGCTGGCGGCGGTCGGCTCCTACGTGAGCTTTCGCCTGACCGCGCAATCGGAGGCGACCCACAAGACGATCGCGGCCTATTCGCGGCTCGATCTGTCGGGCCTGAATCCGGTCTGGGTCAGCCTGGCCGCCGGCATCGGCGAGGAGCTGCTGTTTCGCGCCGCCCTGCAGCCGCTGCTGGGCGTCTGGATCACCTCGATCGTCTTCCTGCTGACGCATACGCCGGTCTACCAGTTCCGCAAGCTCGACCGCGCGACCCTGGTGCAGGCGGCCGGCGTGTTCGTCGTCAGCGTGGCGCTGGGCTTCATCTACCAGTACGTCGGCCTGCTGGCGGCGGTGCTGGTGCACGTGGCGGTCGACGTGGTGGGGCTGTACGTGGTGCGCAACGCGCTGCGGGCAAAGGGCTGATCGCGTCTGTTCTTACGGCCCGGGACATCAATCGTAGGGTGGGCACTCCGTGCCCACGCGAACGCCGACAATGTGTCGGCGCGTGAACGCGGCCGGGACGGTGGCGAATTGATCACGCGTTCGCGGTATGGCCCGAGACGCCGCCGCGGAGATGCGGCGGGCCGGGTTCGAATAACGCAGCCACAACGCAGCCTTCCGCGTGGGCACGGGGTGTGTT
>DNCF01000046.1 GCA_003484545.1 Massilia sp.
CGACCGCGGGGGGGGCGGTTGCCGCGGGGGCCCGGCGCCGGGGCGCCCTTGGCCGGGGGCGCCGGCGAGAACATCGACTGCTTACCGTTCGACACCATCCAGTTGTTCCAGAGAACGACCAGCGAGACGGCGAAGACAATCCACAGAATGGTACGTTTGTTGATTTCCATTGAGGTATTCGTCAGGAGTGGTTGCAACCGCAAGCGGCTGAGTGAGAATGCTTGTGCCGCGCGGGCGGCACGGGGTCGAGCCCGCCTTCGTTCCAGGGATGGCAGCGGCCGAGGCGGCGCACCGTCAGCCAGCTGCCGCGCAGCGCGCCATGGGTCTGGAGCGCCTCGATGGCATAGCAGGAACAGGAAGGATAGAAACGGCAGTTCTGCCCGAGCATCGGGGACAGCACGAGCCGGTAGGCGCGCACGATCCAGATGAGCAGGGTTTTCATGATGATGAAGGAACCGGCTGCACCGGCGCAGGCGACGTTTTCGCCGGCTTGCGCGGCCGCTGCGAGGCAAGCAGGCGCGACAGTTCCGCGCGCAGCAGGCGCTTGAGCGCCGTCGTGGTGGCCGGCCCGTCCTTGGTATTCACCGGACGAGACAAGCGCACGATGCAGTCGAGCGACTGCAGTTCGCTGGTACGGAACAGTTCGCGCGTGATGCGCTTGATGGTGTTGCGGGTGACCGCGCGCGGCGCGAAGCGCTTGGCCGCGACGATGCCCAGCCGCGCATGCGGGAGCGGGCTGGGGCGGGTGTAGAGCACGAAATGCGCGGATTTTTGCGTGGGCCGCAAACGAAAAACGGATGAAAATTCATCCGTTTTCAGAATGCGCCGAGCGCGCGCGAAGTCGTGCGAACCTTCGCCTGTCATGTGACCGCGGTCGACCGGGGCGCGGCTGGCTTAGACAGCCAGACGCTTGCGGCCCTTGGCGCGGCGTGCGTTCAGAACCTGGCGGCCACCACGGGTAGCCATACGTGCGCGGAAGCCGTGCGTACGCTTGCGACGAACGACGGAAGGTTGGTAAGTACGTTTCATGGTGGTCTCGCTTAAAGCAAAATAGTATGCAAAATCGGGTCTGACGTCTGTTCGTCAGGAATCGGCGCCAATGACAGTTCGCTACGTTAAGCCAGCGTCACGCCACAGCTAGTCCGTGCATTTCTCAGCCATCCGGAGAGGACTGAACAGGCGGGCGGACAGGGAACCCTGAATTAGACCCTACTTGCCAACCCGCTGTCAAGGCGCCTGTTGTTTCCGTATGTAGATAACTTTGCTTTTATCCCCAGCGTCGCGCGAAAAACTCTGGATCACCTGTGGATAACTTTCGCGAAGACAGGTAAAATAGCGTGTTACGTATCAATAAGCCGCACACATGGAAAACTTTTGGCAGACCGCCTCCGCGCAGCTGGAGCTCGAGCTGACGCCGCAACAATACAGCGCGTGGATCAAACCGCTCGTCGTCCTCGATTACGAGGATGGCAAGCTGCGCATTGCGGCGCCCAACCGTTTCAAGCTCGACTGGGTAAAGACGCAGTTCGCCAACCGTATTACCGCCCTCGCCTGCCAGTACTGGGAAGCACCGGTCGAGGTGCAGTTCGTGCTCGACCCGAAGAACGCGCCGAAAAAACCCGAAGTGCGTCCCGCGCCCGCCAGCAGCGCCGAGCCGGGCGAACTGCGTCCGGTATCAAACGCCCCGGAACCCCAGCCGAACCTGAACATCGCCAACTCGCCCAAGCGCGAGCAGAGCCGCATCAATCCGGACCTGACCTTCGAGAGTTTCGTGACCGGTAAGGCCAACCAGCTGGCGCGCGCCGCCGCGATCCAGGTCGCCAACAACCCGGGCGTGTCGTACAACCCGCTGTTCTTCTACGGCGGCGTCGGCCTGGGTAAGACCCACTTGATCCACGCGATCGGCAACCAGGTCATGGCCGACCAGCCGGGCGCGCGCATCCGCTACATCCACGCCGAGCAGTACGTGCGCGACGTCGTCACCGCCTATCAACGCAAGGGCTTCGACGACTTCAAGCATTACTATCACTCGCTCGACATGCTGCTCATCGACGATATTCAGTTCTTCGGTGGCAAGAGCCGCACCCAGGAAGAATTCTTCTATGCGTTCGAGGCGCTGATCGCGGCCAAGAAGCAGATCATCATCACCTCGGACACCTATCCGAAAGAGATCACCGGCATGGACGACCGCCTGATCTCGCGCTTCGACTCCGGCCTGACGGTCGCGATCGAGCCGCCGGAACTGGAAATGCGGGTGGCGATTCTATTGAAGAAGGCGCAGTCCGAGGGCGTGACCCTGTCGGACGACGTCGCCTTCTTCGTGGCCAAGCACCTGCGCTCGAACGTGCGCGAACTGGAAGGCGCCCTGCGCAAGATCCTGGCCTACTCGCGTTTCCACGGCAAGGACATCACGATCGACATCGTGAAGGAAGCGCTGAAGGACCTGCTGTCGGTGCAGAACCGGCAGATCTCGGTGGAGAACATCCAGAAGACGGTCGCCGACTTCTTCAACATCAAGGTCGCCGACATGTATTCGAAGCGCCGCCCGGCGAACATCGCCCGGCCGCGCCAGATCGCCATGTACCTGGCGAAGGAGCTGACGCAGAAGAGCCTGCCGGAAATCGGCGAACTGTTCGGCGGCCGCGACCACACCACCGTGCTGCACGCGGTGCGCAAGATCGCCCAGGACCGCCAGAAGAACGCCGAGTGCAACCACGAACTGCACGTGCTGGAGCAGACCCTGAAGGGCTGATTCCGGGGTCCATTGCCGGGGCTGGCGTTTGCCCCCGGCAATTGGCAAAATAGTGCTGTAGCAACAATTTCACTGTATTAACTCATCTGAGGATAACTATGCAACTGGTCAAAACCACCCGAGACACGCTTCTCCGGCCACTGCAGATCGTGAGCGGTATTGTCGAGCGTCGGCACACCATGCCGATTCTGGCCAATATCCTCATCCGCAAGGACGGCGAGAGCGTGTCCTTCCTGTCGACCGACACCGAAGTGCAGATCACCACGCACGCGAACATCGGTTCGGGCCCGGACGTGACCGGCACCACCGTCGCCGCCCGCAAGCTGCTGGACATCCTGCGCGCGCTGCCGGAGTCGGGCGACGTCACGATGACGCTGCAGAACAAGCGCCTGGCCGTCCAGAGCGGCAAGTCGCGCTTCGCGCTGCAGACCCTGGCCGCCGAGGAATTCCCGACCGTCTCGGTCGCGGAGAGCCACAACGCCACCGTCACCCTGCCGCAAAAGACGCTGAAGCACCTGTTCAACATGGTGCACTTCGCGATGGCCCAGCAGGACATCCGTTACTACCTGAACGGCCTGCTGCTGGTGCTGGACGGTAACAAGGTGATCGCCGTGGCCACCGACGGCCACCGCCTGGCGTTCTGCCAGGTGGAAGCCGAGCAGGAATTCGAGCGCCAGGAAGTCATCATCCCGCGCAAGACCATCATCGAACTGCAGCGCCTGCTGGAAGAAAGCGACGACACCGTCCAGCTGGACATCGCCGCCTCGCAGGTCAAACTGACCTTCGCCGACATCGAACTGGTGTCGAAGCTGGTCGAAGGTAAATTCCCGGACTACACCCGCGTGATCCCGAAGGGCTACAAGAACGACTTCACGATCAGCCGCGAAGAACTGCTGCGCTCGCTGCAGCGCGCCGCGATCATGACCAGCGACAAGTTCAAGGGCGTGCGCTGCATCATCACCCCGGGCAGCATGAAGATCAGCTCGACCAACGCCGACCAGGAAGAAGCGGTGGAAGAACTGGAAATCGACTACGGCGGCGATGCGATCGACATCGGTTTCAACGTCACTTACCTGCTCGACGTGCTGAACAACCTGAAGTGCGACCAGGTGAACATCGCCCTGGGCGACTCGAACTCGTCGGCCCTGATCTCGATTCCCGACAATGGCGACTTCAAGTATGTCGTCATGCCGATGCGTATCTAACGAGGCGCGTCCCGGGCTGCCTCTTGTTTAATCAGGATGCGGCCCGAACTGAGCAGTCTGAATACATCGTTTTTTGAGAAAGCAGTCCATGTCCGAGAACACTCAACCAATGCCTTCCTCGCCGGCCACGCCGGACGAATACGGCGCCGCCTCGATTCAAATTCTGGAAGGCCTGGAAGCAGTCCGCAAGCGTCCAGGCATGTACATCGGCGATACCTCGGACGGGACCGGCCTGCACCACCTCGTGTTCGAAGTGCTGGACAACTCGATCGACGAAGCGCTGGCCGGCTACTGCACCGAGATCCACGTCACCATCCACTCCGACAACTCGGTCTCGATCACCGACAACGGCCGCGGCATCCCGACCGGCGTCAAGATGGACGACAAGCACGAGCCGAAGCGCTCGGCGACCGAAATCGCCCTGACCGAACTGCACGCCGGCGGCAAGTTCAACCAGAACGCCTACAAGGTGTCGGGCGGCCTGCACGGCGTCGGCGTCTCGTGCGTGAACGCGCTGTCGAAACTGCTGCGCGTGACCGTGCGCCAGAACGGCAAGATCCACCAAATGGAATTCGAGCGTGGCGTCCCGCTGAACCGCGAAATCGAAATCCGCGACGGCGTCGAAGTCTCGCCGATCAAGGTCATCGGCGACACCGACAAGCGCGGCACCGAAGTCCACTTCTGGGCCGACGAGGAAATCTTCACGACCGTCGAATTCCATTACGAGATCCTGAGCAAGCGCATCCGCGAACTCTCGTTCCTGAACAACGGCGTCAACATCAAGCTCTCCGACCAGCGCACCGGCAAGGAAGAAATCTTCGCCTTCGAAGGCGGCACCCGCGGCTTCGTCGAGTACATCAACAAGGCCAAGGCCGTGCTGCACCCGACCGTGTTCCAGGCAACCGGCGACCGCCTGTCGGACAACGGCACCAACATCTCGGTGGACGTGTCGATGCAGTGGAACGACTCGTACAACGAGCAGGTGCTCTGCTTCACCAACAACATCCCGCAGCGCGACGGCGGCACCCACCTGACCGGCCTGCGTGCGGCGATGACGCGCGTGATCAACAAGTACATCGACGAGAACGAACTGGCGAAAAAGGCCAAGGTCGAAATCTCGGGCGACGACATGCGCGAAGGTCTCACCTGCGTGCTGTCGGTAAAGGTGCCGGAGCCGAAGTTCTCGTCGCAGACCAAAGATAAACTCGTGTCGTCGGAAGTGCGCGGTCCGGTCGAAGAGATCGTGGCGAAAACGCTCACCGACTTCCTGAACGAAAAGCCGAACGACGCCAAGATCATCTGCGGCAAGATCGTGGAAGCCGCGCGTGCGCGCGAAGCCGCCCGCAAGGCGCGCGACCTGACCCGCCGCAAGGGCGTGATGGACGGGCTGGGCTTGTCGTCCAAACTGGCCGACTGCCAGGAACGCGACCCGGCCCTGGCCGAACTCTACATCGTCGAGGGTGACTCGGCAGGCGGCTCGGCCAAGCAGGGCCGCGACCGCAAGTTCCAGGCGATCCTGCCGCTGCGCGGCAAGGTGCTGAACGTGGAAAAGGCGCGCTTCGAGAAGATGCTGTCGTCGGAGCAGATCACGACCCTGATCGCAACGCTCGGCACCTCGATCGGCCCGGACGAATTCAACGTCGACAAGCTGCGCTACCACCGCATCATCATCATGACCGACGCGGACGTCGACGGCGCCCACATCCGCACCCTGCTGCTGACGCTGTTCTACCGCCAGATGCCGCAACTGGTCGAGCGCGGCCACATCTACATCGCGCAGCCGCCGCTGTACAAGGTGAAGGCCGGCCGCGACGAGCGCTACCTGAAGGACGACCTCGAGGAAGCGAGCTACATGATGACGGTGGCGCTGAACACCGCGTCGCTGATCCCGCGCGAAGGCGCCGAGCCCATCACCGGCGAAGCCCTGGCCGAGCTGGTGCGCCAGTACAACCTGGCGAACGCCATCATGATGCGCCTGACCCGCGTGATCGACCGCGCCGCCCTGACCGCGATCGTCGCCGGCGGCGTCACGCTGGACCTGACCACGCTGGACAACGCGCAAGCCTCGGCGTCGGCGATGGCGGCGGCGATCGCCGACCCGACCGTGACGGTGAGCGTGCGTTCGGACGAGCTGAGCGAAAAGCACGCCCTGCGCATCGAACGCATCCGCCACGGCAACGTGCAGGTGACCCAGATCGACGCCGACTTCGTCGCCAGCGCCGACTACGGCGTCCTGGCCGGCTCGGCCGCGACGTTCAAGGGCCTGATGGGCGAAGGCGCCATCATCCGCCGCGGCGAAGGCGAAAAGATGAAGGAATTCGCCGTCACCGACTTCCACACCGCCATGAACTGGCTGCGCGAGGAAGCCGAACGCGGCGTGTCCAAGCAGCGCTATAAGGGTCTGGGCGAGATGAATCCGGAACAGCTGTGGGAAACCACGATGGACCCGACCGTGCGCCGCCTGCTGAAGGTGCAGATCGAGGACGCGATTGCGGCGGACCAAATCTTTACCACGCTGATGGGCGACGAGGTCGAGCCGCGCAGGAACTTCATTGAGAGCAATGCGCTGCAGGCGGGGAATATTGACGTTTGATCGGTCATCCGCTTGAAAACAAAACGCCGACCGTTGAGTCGGCGTTTTTTATGGCGATCACAAAATACATGATGACATAACTATCTAGCCTTTAATTTATTGAAAAGATATTGAACAAAAAGTAGACTCAGCTGGTTTTGACTGGTCTACTTCAAATGTCCATTTCACAAGATCTCACTCAGGGTTCCCAAGCTTGGAGCGATGCTGAGCTGGTGAGCGCTGTCCAGGCCTACCTGCACATGCTACGTCTCGAACTGAGCGGTGACTCATATAGCAAGGCAGAGATCAATCGACAGTTAAGGGAAGGCCCTCTCGCCACACGGACTAAGGCCTCAGTCGAGTTCCGTATGCAAAACATCTCCGCCGCGTTATATGAACTGAAGATGCCGTGGATAACGGGTTACCTACCTGCTCGGAACATCGGCAGCGCGGTAAAAGAAAAAATGATCGCGCTACTCAAGACGAGCGGCATCGATTTTCTTAAGGCTTACGTACCGACATCTCACGTTGAAGCGCTTGACGTAAAGGTTGCCGAGCTTCGTCAGCGGCACATGGGCAAGAGACCACTCGGATCGATTAGACCGGCAACTGAAACACGCTCTACTACTACCTACGTTCGTGATCCGGCGGTAAAAGCTTGGGTCCTGCAGCTGGCAAGTGGTGTATGCGAAGCTTGCGATTGCAAGGCGCCTTTCTTGGGGCAAGATGGGTTGCCGTACCTGGAAGTCCACCATGTCATGCCTTTGTCCTCTCACGGCTCCGATACGCCATCGAACGCGGTAGCACTCTGCCCCAACTGCCACCGGCGCTGCCATTACGCGTACGACCGGGACGAGTTCAAACTGGCGCTATACGAAAAGATCCCGCGCCTGGTTCTCGAAGTGCCGGAACCGATACAATCTGAAACGGATGTGTTTATCGAGCCGGATGTTTCGTAGCCATTGGTAAACTACCGAGCTAGTCGGATGCGGGCGCTACTTCGTCTAACCTGTCTTCACTGCTAATCCTTGCGCTCTAGCGGCCTCCGGTGCCCGAGCAAAAATACGGCCGAGCGGAGTCTCTACCCACCGATAAAACGCAGCGCCAGCAAGCAGGCTGGCAGCCCAGCCAATCATCACACCGATGAGTTGAAGATGCGGCACTTCCAGTACAAAGCGCGTGAAAGCGGCATTCACGACGAGACACACTGGGAAGTGCACCAAAAAGACGGAATACGATGTCCGTGCGAGTACCTGCACAAGCTGGGATATGTGCCCCGTCAGCAGGGCCGGCCTTTCACGACCCAACAGGAGCAGCAGGCAAGCGACAGCAAACGCCACCGCAATCCGTACACGAAAATCGACCGCCAGCGCCAGCTGCGTCGGCGCGACGATCAGCAACAGCAAGGCCATGATCGCGACCGGCTGCCGCCGTGGATCACTCGCCCACCAGGCCAGCGCGCCCAAGCCATAACTCGCGAAGAAATACGGCGCCCAGATATCCCAGTCCGAGTCGCGATTGAAGAAGAACAGCGAGGCTGCGACAAGGATGCCCACCAGGGCAGGCACGACCCATTGCCAGTTGCGGCTTCGTCCCAGGCGTCCGGACACCCAGAGCAGCAAACACATCAACCCATACAACTGGAAATCGATCGCGACATACCAAGCCCCAGCCGATAGGGCGTCATACCCCAGCACATCCTGCAGCAGCACCATGTGCGCGCCAAACTGGAGAAGGCTCGGCGGCGCCGAGATCGAATCGTGGTCCATCCACGCATCCGCGATGTACGAGGCAAGCACCGCAAACAGCATCGCCACGATGAACGGCGGCGCCAATTTGAGATAGCGGCGCCCGATCGCGCGCAGCGGATGATCGAGCCCGGGCAGGCCATGCGGAGAAAGGGATTTCGCGGCCAGGAAGCCGCCGATGACGAGGAAGACCTGCACTGCAATGCGTGCGTCGCCGGCGAGCCAGCTGAACAGCTCGGGTGCCAGCGGCCAGGCATGATCGGCCATCGGGCCATAGAAGGCCAGGTGATGCAGCACGATCAGCTGCGCCGCCACCGCCTTCAGTACATTAATCAGTACATACTGTTTATCACTTGCGCCATTTGGCACGGGCACTGTTACTGCTGCACTCATTGCGACTCCACCTGCACACTTCAACAATTCGCTCGACGTTACGCAAGCAAGACTGCTGTTGAAACTGCCGGCCGGCCGCCATCATAGCCGAGCTTGCAACTTACGGTGCGCGCAATAGACATGCTGGCAGGGCCGAACGCGGACATTACCGCAGGGCCATGAGTTGCGTTGTGGTACCCTCGCCGGATACACGCATGCAGACGTCTCGCCTCCGCATCCGATGCCGAGCCGTCGCGTCCATGCACAATGACCCGTTACTAAGGCCGTTGCGTTGCCAATGAAATTCGAAACAAAGATCAAGGTCGCCGCCGGTGCGATCATCCTCGTCATGTCGACCGTGGCGGCCCTCCCGATGTTCGTGAATCGCCAGGTCCACGTCGTGGTGGCCGAACTGCAAAGCGCGTCGGATGCCGAGCGCCTGAACCTCACCCTGCTCGAGATGCTGCTCAACGCCGAGACGGCCCAGCGCGGCTTCGTGGTGACCGGCAATCAACGCTTCCTGGAACCGTATTACGCCGCCGTCAACGCGATTCCCGCGACCCAGGCCGCGCTGCGCCGGGAATTGATAAGTCCGGCCGAGATCGCCCGTGTCGAAGCAATAGAACGTGCCACGGCGGCCAAGCTGCGCATCGTGGAAGAAATCATTGGCTTGCGCCGCGAAAGCGGCCTGGACGCCGCCGCCGCATTCATGGCCACCGGCCGCGGCAAGGCGCAGATGGATTTGCTGCGCAAGCTGATCGGCGACGAACTCGCCATCTACGCGAAGCGGCGCAACGACCTCGGCGAGCAGTTGCTCGCCACGTCCACGACCGCCGCGAACGCCAGCCTGTTCGCCACCATCACCAATATCCTGTTCCTGGCCGCGATGCTGGCCGCTGGCCAGCGCGTGCTGCGCCAGCGCAATGCAGCCGAACTGAAGGCCAAGCAGGCCGCCGGCCAGGCCGAGGTGACGGCCGAACGCCTGGCCTCGCAGAACGACCTGCTGTTCCGCAGCGCCGAGCTGATGCACTCGCTGGAGCTGGCGGAGACGGTCGACGAATCAGCCGGCATCATCGCCAGCTATCTGCCGCGCCTGCTGCCGAAGCTGTCGGGCAGCCTCTACCTGTACAACAACTCGCGCGACCTGCTGGAGCGCAAAGCCGGCTGGGGCGATTTCGCCGCCGAGCCGGAAACGATCGAGGCGCTCGACTGCTGGGCGCTGCGGCGCGGCAGCCCGCACCTGTATGTCGACGGCGACGGACTGCCCTGCCGCCATGCACCCGACAGCAAACTCGATCGCCTGTGCCTGCCGCTGGTCACGCAGGGCGACGTCATCGGCTGTCTCACCGTCATGGGCGACGAGCTGGCCAGGGACGATCAGATCCAGCGCGTCTGGATCGGCCAGGTGGCCGAGCAGCTCGGCCTTGCGCTGAGCAACGTCAAGCTGCGCGTGTCGCTGCGCCAGCAGTCGATCATCGACCCGCTCACCCAGCTCTACAACCGCCGCTACCTCGACGAGATCCTGAAGCGAGAGCTGGCGCGCTCGAGCCGCAGCGGCATCCCGCTGAGCGTGCTCGTCCTCGACCTCGACCACTTCAAGCGCATCAACGACACCTATGGCCACGAAGGCGGCGACGCCATCCTCCGCAAGGTGGCGCTGACGCTGCGCGAGAACATCCGCTCGGCCGACGTCGCCTGCCGCATGGGCGGCGAGGAAATGGTGGTGCTGCTGCCGGAATGCGGCATCGAGGACGCCATCAAGCGCGCCGACGCGCTGCGCGTGCTGATCGCGTCCGGTGAAGTCCTGCACGACGGCCAGCGCATCGGCGCGACCGCCTCGATCGGCGTCGCCTCGTATCCGGCGCATGGGCACAATGCGCAGACGCTGGTGCACGCGGCCGACCTGGCGCTCTACGAAGCGAAGCATGACGGGCGTAATTGCGTACGCGCGGCGCCTCCGGCCGGCGCATCCGCGCATGCAGAGCGCGAGATGGCGGATAGCCGGCAGGGCAAATAAACCACCCATCATTTGGCATGGCTGCAATACGCAGCCATGCCTGCCGGGCTATCGAGGCTGCATCAGTCCTTCGCACCCGCCAAGGATCAGAGCCGCATCTCTTCGCTGCGATCGAGCATCTGCAACGACGCCCGGTCGCTCATCACCAGCACCAGCTTCAGTCTGGCTCGCGTCATGCCGACGAACAGCTTGCGCAGCACCAGCTCGTCCATCTGCTCGAAGTCGATCTCCGTGAAGATCAGGCAAGGCGCGCTCTGCCCCTTGAAACGGTAGACCGACTCGGCCAGCAGCCCGCCCTCGCGGAACACCGGGTTGCCGAACAGGTCGTACTCGCCCGTGAACGAGCGCAGCGTGTGGGCGTCGCTGAGTTTGTCGAGGTTCAGGATGGCGGATTTCTCCCGGCCGCGGAAGGAGCAGATGGCAATGTCCTGGCGCTGGAAGCCGGCCTGCAGGCAGGCGGTCGCGGCGCGCCGGGTCTGGGCCAGCATGGCCTCGACGTCGCCTTCCGGATACGTCAGCTCCTCGATGTCGGCGCCTTTAAAAGGACTGCCGGCCTCCACCGGCTGGCGCGCGGCGCCGAGCGACTGCAGCATGCTGACGATCTGGCGCGGGCTGCGGTAATTCGTGTTCGAATGCAGCACCACCCAGCCCGGCAGCGGCACCATGGCGCGGCCGTACAGGTTCTGGTCCGGGTCTTCCAGCCAGATCGCGCGTCCGTTTTCCTTCAGCATCGAGAGCACGATGTCGCGCCAGGCGGTCGAAAAATCCTGGCCCTCGTCGACGATCAGCACGTCGAACTGCCAGGTTTCCGGCAGATCGGCCTGCGCCAGCGCGCCTTCGATCTTGTCCCAGACCTCGGGCGACGAATAATCGGGCGTGACGTCCTGGGCGCGCATGTAGGCGTCGCTGAGCATGTGGAAGGTGGCGACACGCCCGCCGGGCGGCATCAGGCGCTCGATGTGGTCGGCCAGCGGCCGGTTGAAGCACACGTACAGCGGGCGCAGGCCGGCGTCGATGGCGGCGCTGTATTCGGCCAGCGCCAGCTGGGTCTTGCCGCTGCCGGCCGTGCCCACCACGCGCAGGCGGAACGGAGAGAATTCGAGCCGGCGCGCCCAGGTGGCGAGGCCGCCCGACAGGCGCGTGACCATCTGCGCCGCCGAGCCGATCATCGCGCTCGGGTCGGGGCGCAAACTCAGGGTGTCGCCGAGGAAGCGCGTGACCTTGTCGAAGTCCTCGGTCTTGTCCGTGATCGGCAGCGCCTCGCGGATCACCTGCGCCAGGCGGCGCTTGCGCGTCGAGTCGATGATGTGCGCGGGGTCGATGCCGGCCAGCTGCGGGTCGCGCACGATGTAGTCGGGGCAGTACAGCAGGTAGTCGATCGACAGCTCGCCCTGGTAGCGCCGGGTCAGGCCCTCGATGGTGTGCAGGATCTGGTTGCGGATCTTCCGTGGTTTGCCCTGGTAGTTCTTGACCATGCCGTCGCGCGTCTCGTTGAGAAAGCCCGCGACCTGCTCGATCAGGAGCATGCGCCCGTTCGGTGCGAGGATGATGAAGTCGACGTCGCCGTACACCGAGTAACCTTGCTCGACATTGGTCCAGTGCACGCCGTGGTAGATGACATACGGCGTATCGGACAGGCGCTGCTCGAGGAAGGCCAGGGTTTCGATCTCGCGTGCGGCACTACCGGTCACGGACATCTCGCGCCAGCCGACAGGGTGGATTTGGGCCATGGTGTGCTCCGGCATCTGCCGTGAAGGTAATGACAAGATTGTAAAGGTGTTCACGCGAAGCAAACACACGGTTGGCAGATCTTTTCGGAGGTGCGCACGATGGCCGACAGGCGCTCCAGGTATTGCCATCAGCTACAATCGCCAAGGCAATCACGCTAGCGACGGGACGGTTACATGCAGCCACATGGCGAAGGCTTGGATTTCGATGGTTTGAAGCACGTCCTGTCGGTCGCGGTACGTGGCGCCCCCTATGACGAGACGCTGCAAAGCCTGCTCGACGAGGCGCGCCGCCTGATCGGCGCCCAGGCCTGGGCCGCGCACTACCTGCTCGACGAGGCCGCGGGCCGGCTGCGC
>DNCF01000348.1:0-240 GCA_003484545.1 Massilia sp.
CAGCAAGCCCTGGGCCGCCAGGCGCGCCGCCTCGGCGTGGCCGGGATGGATGTAGACCGGCTCGCGCCAGTCCTCGACACGGGCGCGCAGCAGCAGGCCTTCGTCGACCAGCGCGTCCAGGTCGACGTGGGGCCGCCGGGTGCGGTGGTAGTCGGGAATCCAGGCGGCGCGCGCCAGCCCGAGCGCTTGCACCGCACGCAGGGCGAAGGTGCGCCTGACTTCACGCAGCGGCGGCATGCG
>DNCF01000348.1:591-2730 GCA_003484545.1 Massilia sp.
CAGGTCGTAGACGCGCTGGAAGTTGTGGCGCCGCGCGATCATCAGCGCGCCCGAGGTGAACAGCACTTCGAGCGAGCGCTTCTCGGGCTTCCACTCCCACCAGCCGCCGCTCTTGCCGTCGGTGCGCTCGAAATCGGACGAGCGCACCGGGCCATGGCCGCGGATATGGGCCAGCAGCGCCGCCACTTCGCCGGCGCGCTCGCGCATCCAGGTGGCCGAGTATTTCCAGCCCATCGCCGCCGGATCGAGCATGCGGTGCCGGTACAGGCCGTAGTCCTCGATCGGCAGGAAGCAGGCTTCGTGGGCCCAGTACTCGAACAATTGCCCTTCGGCCAGCAGTTCGTCCAGCCACTCAGGCCGGTAATCGCCCAGCCGGCTCCACAGGACCAGGTAGGGGCTGCGGGCGACGACGTTGATGGTGTCGATCTGCAACATGCCCATGCGGCGGATCGCGTCCAGCACGTCGGCCTTGACGGCCTTGCGTCGGCGCGGCTGCAGCAGCCCCTGGGCCGCCAGGTGCAGGGCCCGTGCCCCGTTGATGGATAGGTGCAATTCAGACATGTAAATATTCTAATGAAGTTCGGCAAGCCTTGCGGCCATTCGCGGGGAAATTTTTGCAGCCCGTTTTGAAGCTTGTCGTCAGCTGCGCTATAGTTCAGCCGATTCCCGACTTCCCTTTCCTCTCCACTCCCCATGCGGCTGTTGCACACTTCCGACTGGCACCTCGGCCAGACCCTGCACAATTACGACCGGACCTACGAACACCAGTGCTTCCTCGACTGGCTGCTCGATACCATCGTGGCCGAAGACGTCGACGCGCTCCTGATCGCTGGCGACATCTTCGACAACACGAATCCGTCGTCCGCCGCCCAGCGCCAGCTCTACGGCTTCCTGCAGCGGGCCAGGGCGCGCACGCCGCACCTGCAGATCGTCGTCATCGCCGGCAACCACGATTCGCCGGGGCGCCTGGAAGCGCCGGGGCCGCTGCTCGAAGCCCATGGCACGGTCGTGATCGGCAACGTGGTGCGCGCCGGCGACGGCGCCGTCGACCTGGAGCGCCTGCTGGTGCCGCTGCGCGACCGCAGCGGGGATGTGAAGGCCTGGTGCCTCGGCATCCCCTTCCTGCGTCCGGGCGACGTGCCGCGCGTGGAGGTCGAGGGCGACGCCTACCTGAACGGCATCGCCGAACTCTACCGCCAGGCCTTCGAACTGGCGCGCAGCCGCCGCGCCGAAGGCCAGGCGATCCTGGCGATGGGCCACTGCCACATGGTCGACGGCCAGTCCTCGAACGACTCCGAGCGCCGCATCGTGATCGGCGGCACCGAGGCCCTGCCCGCCTCGATGTTCGCGCCCGAGATCGCCTATGCGGCGCTGGGCCACCTGCACCTGGCCCAGCGCGTCGGCAAGAAGGAGCACCTGCGCTATTGCGGCAGCCCGCTGCCGATGTCGTTCGCCGAAGTCGCCTACCAGCACCAGGTGCTGCGCATCGACCTCGAGGGCGCCGTCGCGAAGGAAGTCACGCCGATCCACGTGCCGCGCGCGGTCGAGCTGCTGCGCGTGCCGGCCAAGCCCGCGCCCTTGCCCGAGGTGCTGGCCGCGCTCGAAGCGCTGGAGCTGGACCCTGAACTGCCGCCCGCCTGCCATCCCTACCTGGAGGTGCGGGTGCTGCTCGACGGTCCCGAGCCGGGCCTGCGTGCCCAGGTCGAGGCGGCGATCGCCGGCAAGCCGGTGCGCCTGGCGAAGATCGAGCCCACCCGCAAGAGCGTCGGCCCGCTCGAAGGCGCCGACGCGCTCACTCTCGACCAGTTGGCCGAGCTGAAACCCGACGACATCTTCCGCCGCCTGTGGCAGCAGCGCTTCGGCGAGGATGCGCCGGATGAACAATTGTCGGCCTTTGCCGAACTAATGTTGAGCGACGGCAAGGAGGACGCATGAGGATCCTGCGCATCGCCGGCCGCAACCTGGCTTCGCTGGCCGGCGACTTCAACGTCGACTTCGAAGCCGAACCGCTGGCATCGAGCGGCCTGTTCGCGATCAGCGGCCCGACCGGCGCCGGTAAAAGCACCCTGCTCGACGCCCTCTGCCTGGCGCTGTACGGCAACACCCCGCGCCTGCCGAAGAGCGGCGGCCGCGGCGCCG
>DNCF01000222.1:0-122 GCA_003484545.1 Massilia sp.
GGCCCTTGGCGTGGCGCTCGTTCGGCGCGACGGCAAAGGCGTCCGGCAGGTAGAAGTCGATCTCGCAACCGTTGCGCTCGGCGTTCGACTTCGCCGACTCGATCGCCTGCGGATCGATGTCG
>DNCF01000222.1:361-2659 GCA_003484545.1 Massilia sp.
ATCGCCTGCGGATCGATGTCGACGCCGGCCACGTCCGCAGCGCCGAGCTTCTTGGCGACCATCGCCAGGATGCCCGAGCCGCAGCCGTAGTCCAGCACCGACTTGCCGGGCGCCGGGTGCGCTTCCAGCCACTCCATGCACAGGCGGGTGGTCGGATGGCTGCCGGTGCCGAAGGCCAGGCCCGGATCGAGTTCGAGGATCAGGGCGTCGGGGTTCGGCGCCTCGTGCCAGCTCGGCACGACCCAGATGTTCTTGCCGATGTGGATAGGCTCGAACTGCGACTGGGTCAGGCGCACCCAGTCGGCGTCCGCCACCGGGCGGGTGGTGAAGGCCGGGGGATGCGCCAGCTTGATGGCGGCGGCGGCCTCGGCGACGATCGCCGCCTGGTCCGCATCAAGATCGGTCAGGGCGACCACGCGGCTGTGGTCCCAGGCCGCTTCGGTCGGTTCCATGCCGGGTTCGCCGAACAGGGGCTTTTCCTGCTCGGTGCCTTCGTCGGCGTCTTCCACCGAAACCGACAGCGCGCCCGCTTCCATCAAGGCGTCGGAGAGCGCCTCGGCGTGCTCGCGTGCGATTTCGATGACGACTTCAGTCCAGCTCATGCCTCAGCCTTATTGTCCGTGCCCAGGGTCACTTTCGTGTCCGGGCGGTTGGCCAGCTTCTGCTCCAGGTAATGGATGTTGGTGCCGCCTTCGATGAAGCGGGCGTCCACCATCAGTTCGCGGTGCAGCTGGATGTTGGTGAGGATACCCTCAACCACCATTTCCGAGAGCGCAATTTGCATGCGGCGAATTGCCTGCTCGCGCGTTGCACCGTAGGAAATTACCTTGCCGATCATCGAGTCGTAATGAGGTGGAACATAATATCCCGCATACGAGTGCGAATCGACACGGATGCCAGGACCGCCCGGCGGGTGCCAGCTGGTGATGCGGCCCGGCGACGGGGTGAACTTGAACGGGTCTTCGGCGTTGATGCGGCATTCGATCGCGTGGCCCGACAGCATGATGTCGCGCTGGCGGAAGCGGAGCTTTTCGCCGCAGGCGATGCGGATCTGTTCCTGCACGATGTCGATGCCGGTGATCATTTCGGTGACCGGGTGTTCGACCTGGACGCGGGTGTTCATCTCGATGAAGTAGAACTCGCCGTTCTCGTACAGGAATTCGAAGGTGCCGGCGCCGCGGTAGCCGATCTTGCGGCAGGCTTCGGCGCAGCGGTCGCCGATCTTCTCGATGAGTTTGCGCGGGATGCCCGGCGCCGGCGCTTCCTCGATGACTTTCTGGTGACGGCGCTGCATCGAGCAGTCGCGTTCGCCCAGCCAGACGGCGTTCTTGTGCTCGTCGGCCAGCACCTGGATTTCCACGTGACGCGGATTTTCCAGGAACTTCTCCATATAGACTTCCGGGTTGCCGAAGGCGGTGCCGGCTTCGGTCTTGGTCATCTGCACGGCGTTCAGCAGGGCCGCTTCGGTGTGCACGACGCGCATGCCACGGCCGCCACCGCCGCCGGCGGCCTTGATGATGACCGGGTAGCCGATGCGACGCGCGGTCTGGATGATTTCCTTCGGATCGTCCGAGAGGGCGCCATCCGAACCCGGCACGCAAGGCACGCCGGCGCGGATCATGGCCTGCTTGGCCGAGACCTTGTCGCCCATCAGGCGGATCGAGTCGGAGCGCGGGCCGATGAAGACGAAGCCCGATTTTTCCACGCGCTCGGCGAAGTCGGCGTTCTCGGACAGGAAGCCGTAGCCCGGGTGGATCGCTTCGGCGTCGGTGACTTCGGCGGCGCTGATGATGGCCGGCATGTTCAGGTAGCTCAGCGACGACTGCGCCGGGCCGATGCAGACCGATTCGTCGGCCAGTTTCACGTACTTGGCGTCCTTGTCCGCTTCCGAGTGAACGACCACCGTCTTGATGCCCATTTCGCGGCAGGCGCGCTGGATACGCAGCGCGATTTCACCACGGTTGGCGATGAGGATTTTTTCAAACATGGTTAGCTTGGGTAGGTGAGAGAAAGCCGGCGTCGGGCGCCGGCTGGGTTCGGATCATGGGCCGCGAAGAAATCACGGCCGGCGGGGCTAACGATTAGCCGATCACGAACAGCGGCTGGCCGAATTCGACCGGCTGGCCATTTTCCACCAGGATCTTGGTGACCACGCCGGACACGTCGGCGTCGATCTCGTTCAGGAGCTTCATCGCCTCGATGATGCACAGGGTGTCGCCTTCCTTGATGTTGGCGCCGACTTCGACGAAGGCCGGTGCGCCCGGTGCCGACGAACGATAGAAGGTGCCGACCATCGGC
>DNCF01000416.1 GCA_003484545.1 Massilia sp.
CACCGGCCAGATCGCGGCGACCGAGATTGCGGGCCAGGCGGCCTCGCTGATGGCGCAGTCGGCGGCCAACCGGGCCTCGCTGTCCGGCGTCAGCCGCGTCGCCGCGGGGGTGTTCGACCGCGCAGACAAGTGGGCCTTCGAGCATATGCGCAGGCTGGGCATGAACCCGCGCGCGGGCTCAGCCTGCACCGGAAACTGGTGGCGCACGGGGCTGCCTCGAACGCCTTCCTGCTCGATGAGAAGCGCTTCCAGGCCATGCAGGCGCTGGTGGCCGGATTGCCTGGCGGCCGCGCTCAGCCTCGTGGGAAATAGCCGGCTTGCGCGTCTCGAGCGTCTCGATGCGTCAGATCACTTCCAGCGGCACTTTCCGTGCAGGCGGCGCAAAGGCGCGATCCAGCGCAGCCATGTCCTGCGGCGACAGCGGTACGTCGAGCGCGCCGCCGAGCTGCCCGACGTGATCAGGCGTGCCGGCCTTCGGCAGCGCGATCGTCGCATCGTTGCGCAACACCCAGCGCAAGGCGATCTGGGCCGGCGTTGCGGCATATTCCCCGGCAAGGCGCAGCAGCGCGGGATGGCCGAGCAAGCGCCCCTGCTCGAGTGGAGAATACGCCATGATCGGGAGCGCACGCTGCCGGCACCAGGGCAGCAGGTCGAACTCGATGCCGCGCCGCGTCAGGTTATACAGCACCTGGTCGGTCGCCACCGCGTCCCCGCCACCCAGGGCGAGCAGTTCCTCCATGTCTGCCGTGTCGAAGTTGCTGACGCCCCAGTAACGGGTCTTCCCCGCGCGCTGCAGCGCATCGAAGGCTTCCAGCGTCTCTGCGAGCGGTACCGCGCCGGGCCAGTGCAGCAGGTACATGTCAACGTAATCGGTGGCAAGCCGGCGCAGGCTGTTCTCGCAGGCGGCGACCGTCCCGCGCCGCGTCGCATGGTGGGGAAGCACCTTGCTGACGATGAAGGCATCGGTCCTGCGGCCGCCGAGTGCCTCGCCGATCAGCTCCTCGGCGGCACCGTCGCCATACATTTCCGCCGTGTCGATGAGGTTCATCCCATGGTCGACGGCGGACCGTATCGCATCGAGTTCGTCCTGCCGGTTTCCTGGACGTTCGCCCATGTGCCAGGTGCCCAGGCCGAGCACCGGCAGCTGCTCTCCGGAGGGAAGTGGTGTGTAGCGCATGATTTGCTCCTTGGCGACTCAGTCGCACCGCCGGCGCTGGCGCGGCACTGAGCGTAACGGTGCGAGAAACAGTATTGTGACCCTATGAGGCTTCCATTGTACGAACAGCCGCCCGCACGCTATGGATCGCCATTCCGGCACGGCCACGACGAACAGGCGGGCGCACGCGCCGGCTTGGCGAAGGCCCGAACTGATGCTTTCTGAATGAAAACAGAAAATTGAACTTCGCGCCGCACCGTCCGTCTTACAGCTTGCCGCTCTCACGCTGCCTGTCCCAACCGCGAGCGATGACGGCGCGACAAGACGCGCGGCCAAACGGCCACAGATTGCGGAGCGACAGCGTGACCACGGAAAACGGATCGGCAAGCGGCGAAACTCCCGGCGTGTTGAACCGGCGGCAGCTCATCGAATGGCAGCTGGCCGAGGTCGAGGGCATCGGTCACGTTGGCACCTGGGAATTCCACCCGCCCGACAGCCTGGTCTGGTCCACCGAGACCCTTCGCATCATGGGGCTCGACAACAGCGGCTTCGACGGCCGGATCGATAGCTACCTGGCGTTGATTCATCCGGACGACCGGCGCGCGGTGGTGGCCTCGATCCGGGAAAACCGGCAGCACCCGCGCCAGACCGAACTCGAGCACCGTATCGTCCAGCCAGACGGTACGCTGCGGCACGTGCGCGTGCATGGCGTGCCCTACCGCGACACATCGGGGCAGCTAATGCTGGCGGGCACCTTGCACGACATCACGGAGGCTCGCCAATCGACCGCGGAGTTGCAGGCGCTGTCGCGCAGGCTGCTTGGCACGCTGGAGGCCATGGCCGATGCGTTCTATACGCTGGACAGGCAATGGCGCTTCACCTACCTGAACGCAGCGACCGAGCGGCTGCTGCGGCGCCCGCGCCACGAGTTGCTCGGCAAGGTCATGTGGGACGCATACCCGGACCTGGTCGGAACGTACTTCGGGGCGCAGTACGAGTTCGCGATGGCGCGCCGGCAGGCGGTGGCGTTCGAGGAGTACTACGCGCCGCTGCAGGTGTGGAAGGAGGTACGCATCGTCCCGACGGAGGAAGGCCTGGCCACCTATACGACCGAGATTACCGAGCGCAAGCGCCTGCAGGAGCTGGAACGCGAAGCCGCCGAGCGCTTCATGGCGGTGGCCAGTGTCACCAGCGACATCATCTGGGACTGGGATGTGCCCCACGACCGCTTCTGGTGGAGCGAAGGCGCCCAGTCCGTGTTCGGATACGGCCCGGACGACTTCGGAAACGGGGTCGACGACTGGGCGTCGCGGATCGCGCCGGAGGACCGCGGGCGCGTCGTCAACGGCGTGTACGCGGCCATGAACGGCGGGGAGAAAACCTGGAGCGGCGAATACCGCTTCCGGCGCGGGGACGGGTCCTACGCGACCGTACGGGACCAATGCGCGTTCAGGCGCAATGCCGAAGGCGCAACGTTGAACGTGATCGGCTCGATGCTCGACGTCTCCGCGCAGATGCAGGCCGAAGCCGCGCGCCGCGAGGCCGAAGCACGCAACCGGCTGCTGGCGTCGCTGCTGGACAAGGCCCACGATGCGATCTCGGTATCCGACACCGCTTTGCGGATCACCTACTGGAACCAGGGCGCCGAACGGCTGTTCGGCTGGACGGCCGACGAGGTCGTCGGCAAGACCAAGATCGAGCTCCTGATGCTGGCCAGCCTGGACCTGGAACGGGCGTATCGCGAGGTCCTGCGCAAGGGCGAGTGGCGCGGCGAGATCGCCAAGCGGCGCAGGGACGGCCGCGCGGTGCCGGTCGAATCGCACCTGACCCTGGTGCGCGGCGACGACGGCCAGCCGCAGGCGGTGCTGGAGATCGAAACCGACATCACCCAGCGCAAGCAGGACGAGCACGCGATCCTGAGCCTCGCCTTCTTCGACCACCTGACGCGCCTGCCGAACCGGCGCCTGCTGCTGGACCGCCTGCGGCACGCGGTCGCGGCCACCAGGCGCGACGGGCATGGCGGCGCGCTGCTCTTCATCGACCTGGAC
>DNCF01000417.1 GCA_003484545.1 Massilia sp.
CGCGATACGCACAAGGACGACAGCGACGCCGACTTCGGCCGCGGCGAGGACCGGCGCGGCGATGCGGCTTGATGCGCGCCGCCGGGCGCGTCGCTTGCCTCATCTCCAATGAAAAATGCCGCAGTTTCCTGCGGCATTTTTATTAAGAAATCAGCGGATTACCGGAATTCGCGGATGAATTCGCCGATCTTCGGGCAGATGGTTTCGCGCCAGCGGCGGCCCGAGAAGATGCCGTAGTGGCCGGCCTTCTCGGCGACGTAGTCGCGGTGCATGTTCTCGGGGATGCCGCTGCACAGCTCGTGGGCGGCCTGGGTCTGGCCGGCGCCGGAGATGTCGTCGAGCTCGCCTTCGATGGTGAACAGGGCCACCGTCTTGATGTCCTGCGGACGCACCAGCTTGCCGCCGACTTCCCAGGTGCCTTTCGGCAGGCGGTGTTCCTGGAACACGGTCTTGATCGTCTCGAGGTAGTACTCGGCCGGCATGTCGAGCACGGCGTTGTATTCGTCGTAGAACTTGCGGTGGCTTTCGGCCGATTCCTCGTCGCCGCGCACCAGGTGCTGGTAGAACTCGCGGTGGCTCTGGGCGTGGCGGCCCGGGTTCATGGCGATGAAGCCGGCGTGCTGCAGGAAGCCCGGATAGACCTTGCGCCCGAAGCCCGGATAGTTGCCCGGCACCGAGTAGATCACGGTGTTCTCGAACCACGAGAACGGCTTTTCGGTGGCCAGGTCGTTCACGGCGGTGGGCGACTTGCGCGGGTCGATCGGGCCGCCCATCATGGTCATCGTCTTCGGCAGCTTCGGATCGTTATCGGACGCCATCAGCGAGATCGCGGCCAGCACCGGCACGGTCGGCTGGCACACGGAAATCACGTGCACGTCGGGGCCGAGGGTGCGGATGAAGTCCTGCACGTAATAGATGTAGTCGTCGAGGTGGAACGGGCCTTCGGACAGCGGCACCATGCGCGCGTCGACCCAGTCGGTGATGAAAACGTCGTGGTCGGGCAGCAGGGCGCGCACGGTGTCGCGCAGCAGCGTGGCGTGGTGGCCAGAGAGCGGGGCGACCAGCAGCACGGTCGGCTGGTCGAGCGCCGCGAATGCCGCGTCGGGCAGGTCTTTCTTGAAATGCAACAGCTTGCAGAACGCCTTGTTCACGGCAACGCGTTCGACGATGTTGACGGTCTCGCCCTTGATGGTGGTGGTAGGGATGTCGAAGGCCGGCTTTTCGTAATCCTTGCCCAATCGGTACATGAGCTCGTACCCGGCGGCGATACGCTGGGAGAACGGGGTGTGGGCGAATGGGGAAACGGGGTTCGAGAACAGCTTCGATGACGCATCCGCCCATTGCATGAGCGGGGTCAGGAAGGAGCGTTGCATCTCGTGCAGTTGGTAGAGCATATAAATCCTTCGGTGGTGAAGCGCGTCGCGCTTGTGCGCGATTTTTAATCAAATCATTATAGGCCTAAATGATTTACGGTTGGAAATTTCCGTTCCATCCGGCCAGCGTTTGAATCGCGCTTGGAAGGGTTATAGCACCGTTTTTGATAGGGCGTCCGTGATGCGACACACATAAAAACAAATGCCCCGGCGAGCCGGGGCACTGTCGTTTTTTTTTAACTGAACGGTCGTTCTTAATCGAAGACCGGGGTCTCGACGCCGAGGATCTTGTGCAGTTTCGGCGAGGTCGTCGTGTACTGCATGTGGATCTTCTTGTCCGGGAAGATGTACGGGGCGGCGCCGAAGGCGGCCAGCGCGGCTTCGTGGAAGCCCGACAGGATCAGCTTCTTCTTGCCAGGGTAGGTGTTGATGTCGCCCACGGCGAAGATGCCCGGCACATTGGTCTCGAACTTCTCGGTGTCCATCACCTTGAGCTGCTTGCGCTCGATGTCCAGGCCCCACTCGGCGATCGGGCCCAGCTTCGGCGACAGGCCGAAGAAGACCATCAGCATGTCCAGCGGCACGCGGCGGGTAACGCCGTCGGCGCCGGTGACTTTCACTTCGGACAGCTTGCCGTCCTTCTCGTCGAAACCGGTGACCTGGCCGGTGATCAGCTGCATCTCGTACTCTTCGCACAGCTGCTTCATCTTGGCAACCGAGGCCGGGGCGGCGCGGAAGTCCTCGCGGCGGTGCACCAGCACGACCGACTCGGCCTTGCCGACGAAGTTCAGGGCCCAGTCCAGGGCGGAGTCGCCGCCGCCGCAGATGACCAGGTTCTTGCCTTCGAACAGCGCCGGATCCTTGACGCGGTAGAACAGCTGGCTGTTCTCGAATTTCTCGATGCCTTCGACCTTGATCGTGCGCGCCTGGAACGAACCGACGCCGGCGGCGATGAAGATGGTCTTGGTGATGAACTGGGTGCCGGTCGAGGTCTCGACGTTGAAGCGGCCGTCTTCGCGGCGCTGCACGGTGGTCACTTCCTGGCCCAGGTGGAAGGTCGGCTCGAAGGGCTCGATCTGCTTGAGCAGGTTGTCGGTCAGTTCCTGGCCGGTGCAGACGGGCACGGCAGGGATATCGTAGATCGGCTTGTCCGGATACAGTTCCACGCACTGGCCGCCGACGGCCGGCAGCGAGTCGATGACGTGGGCCTTGATCTCGAGCAGGCCGAGTTCGAAGACCTGGAACAGGCCGACCGGGCCCGCGCCGATGATGACCGCGTCGGCGTCGATGGCGCCGGCGAACGAACTGTTAGGGGCGATGCTGCCCGCATCGTGGGTGGCACTGATAGTCATGCACTCAATCCTGTTGATTTTTTAAAAGAGGAGGCGTTGGACGCGATGGCCGCTAGTGTGCCATGGATGCCGTGCGCCTGCTGGCGGCGGTCGAAAACCGCGGGCAGCAGGCCACGTGACGTAAATGCGCTTAGCGGGCCAGCTGGTCCAGCTTGTTCTTGACGTCTTTCCACTCTTCGGCGTCGGGGAGGGCCGGCTTGGTCTTGGTGATCGACGGCCAGAAACGCGCCAGGTCGGCGTTGAGCTTGATGAATTGCTGCTGGTCGCCCGGCACATCTTCTTCAGCATAGATCGCATTGACCGGGCACTCGGCCACGCACACTGCGCAGTCGATGCACTCGTCGGGGTCAATCGCGAGGAAATTCGGGCCTTCCCGGAAACAATCGACCGGGCATACATCGACGCAGTCGGTATACCGGCAGCGGATGCACGATTCGGTGACAACGTGGGTCATAACAGTCCTATCTATGGTGGGGTGCCGCGGCGTCAGCGCAAGGAAGGGCCGCCAACATGGCAAAGCACCGTATTTTAGGGGATTTCCAGTTTTCCTACAAATCAGGCTTAGACACAATATACATAAGCAAATGTGTTGGGCGAGGCACGATTTGGCGTGGAAAGAGCGGGCGCGTGCTCTTGTGGCGTGGGCACCCCCTGCCCCCCCCGGACGCGGCCTGGCGCTGGC
>DNCF01000412.1:0-6211 GCA_003484545.1 Massilia sp.
CGCGGCACCGCCCACATCGGCGTGCTCGAGGTGCTCGAACGCCTGCGCGTCCCGGTCGACTGCCTGGCCGGGACCAGCATGGGCGCCCTGGTGGCCGGCGCCTGGGCCAGCGGCGTCAGTCCCGGACAGATGCGCACGCGCATGGCAGCGGTCGACTGGCGCGACCTGTTCGAGGACAATCCCTCGCACGCCGAGACGAACTACCGGGAGCGCCGGCTCGCCGAAAGCTACTACCCCGGCCTGGAGCTGGGCGTCACCAACGACGGCATACGCGCGGCCCACGGCGTGGTCGGCGGGCAGAAGATCAAGCTGTTCTTCAATACCCTGGTCGGCGCCGACCGTGGCGAACGCAGGATCGAAAGCCTGGGCTTGCCGGTTGCCATCGTCGCTACCGACATCGGCACCGGCGACAAGGTCGTGTTTCGCAGCGGCGACCTGTCGACCGCGATGCGCGCCAGCATGTCGGTGCCGGCATTGCTCTCGCCGGTACCCTATCAAGGCCGCAGCCTGGTCGATGGCGGCCTGGTCGACAACCTGCCCATCGACGAGGTCATGGCGCTCTGCCAGCCCCAGGTCGTGATCGCGGTCGACGTCGGGTCCCCGCTCGCCAGGCCGGAAGACGTGACCACCGTGGGGGCGATTACCGGCCAGACCATCGGCGTATTGACCGAGCAGAACGCCGAGAGGTCGCGCGCGATGCTGAAACCCGGCGACGTCTATATCCGGCCGGCCCTGCCGGAGATCACGGCGGCCGATTTCAATAAATTCCGCGCGGGCGCCGAGAGCGGCCGGCAGGCCGCCGAGGCCCAGGCGGCGGCGCTGGTCCGCTACGCACTGCCGCAGGCGCAGTACGATGCCTGGGCGAGCCGGTTCAGGACGGAGCCGGCGGCGCTCCCGCGCGTGGACGCGGTGCAGGTGACCGGCCTGAAGCGGGTCAACCCGCAGTTCGTCCTGCGCCACATCCGGGTACGGCCCGGCGACCAGTTCGATCGGGCCCGGCTCGAGCGCGACCTGGCGCGCGTGTACGGCGACGGCGACGTCGAAAACGTCGACTACAACCTTGTCGTCGACAACGGCCGCACCATCCTGCGCATCGTCGTCACCGAAAAGACCTGGGGCCCGGATTACCTGCGCTCGGGCGTCTTCCTCGAGGCCACCGACAAGGAAACCGAGTTCGCACTGCGCGCCGCCTACCACCGGAAGTGGCTCAATTCGCTCGGCGCCGAGTGGCTGACCGGCGTCCAGATCGGCGAGCGATCGAGCCTGTATACGGAGTTCTACCAACCGCTGGAAGCGCGGCAACGCTGGTTCGTCGAGCCTGCCATCGGCATCAGTCGCGATCGCCTCAATATCTACCAGGACCACGAGCGGATAGCGGAATACCTGATTCGCCAGCAACGCGCCTACCTCAACGTCGGCGCCAACATCGGCGTGCTGGGCGCCCTGCGCGTGGGCTACCTGTACCGCAAGCTCGACGCCTCGGTCGAGACCGGTGTTCCCTGGCTGCCGACCGGCGAGACCACGCGCAAGGGCTGGCAGGCGATCCTCGAGTTCGACCAGCTCAACCGGGCTTTCTTCCCGACCACCGGATGGTACGCCCGGCTCGCCTACTACGATGCGCGGGACGAGGAGTACAGCCGGCTCAGCGCCGACCTGCGGCTCGTGCGCTCCTGGGATCCCTATGTCGTCAATGCCCGGTTCGGCTACCTCGGCTCGCCCCGGGGCCGGCTGCCGCTGGCCGACGCGGGCGGGCTGGGCGGATTCCTGTCGCTGTCCGGCTATGTGCGCGACCAGATCCTGGCCGGCGACATCCGCTTCGCCAGCGTTCGCGGCGAACGGATCGTCGGACGCATGCCGCTCGGGCTCAGCGGCGACCTGCGCATCGGCGTCTCGCTCGAGGCGGGCAGGGCGCGCGATCGCCTGACCGAGACCCGCCTGGACGGCTGGCAGCAGGCGGCTGCGCTCTACCTGGGCGGCGAAACGCCCTTCGGCCCGCTGTATCTCGGTTACGGCTACGCGAAGGGCGGGCGTAACAGCCTCTACCTGTTCCTGGGATTGCCGTAAGGGCCGGCGGGCACGTGTTGCCGCGCCTGGAGCCCCGGGCTAGTGCCCGGCCGACCTGGTGGCGCGCGCCACGCCCTGCGCCAGCGTATTGCCGATCGCGCTGGTGGCGCTGTGCCGGACGAGGATGTCGACCGGCGAAACCTGGCGTCCATAGAAACCCCGGTTGGCCTTGTCGTCGACCGAGACCACGCTGCCGCTCAGGTTCAGGCCGCCGTACAGCCCCTTGGTCCGGACATACACCACCATGTCGGCGGTCACCGGGGCGCCGGTGCCGGCGCCGACCGGACCGGCGGCAACGCTGACTTCGCCACCCAGCTTGAAGTCGGTGGACAGGAAGGAGTTCAGGGCCTTCTCGGTCATCACCAGCGCGACCATCTCCGCCGATTCGGCGCCGGCCTGCAGGCCAATGCTGCCGGTCCCGAGCTTGTAGAAGGCGGGCCCGGTCCAGCCGGGACTGCCCGCGGTGCGGGCGTGGAGGACCGCCTTGCCGCCGGAGCCGCCGACGATGAAGCCGGCTTGCAGTATTTGCGGACTGATCAGGACAGCCTTGGCGCGCGGCAGGTTATCGTGCAGCCAGGTCATGTCCGGATCCTGGACGAAGCGCTTCAGCGTGGCCTGCGCGTTGTCGGCGGTGGCGCGGCTATCGTCGAGCGTGCCGGTGGAGGCGCAGCCGCCGAGCAGGAGTGCGAGGCAGATGGCGAGACGGCCGGTCTGGACGGGCTTTGTTTGCAACATGATCACCTCCGAACCAGGAAATTGATCGACGCCGGAGACGGTGCGCAACCCCGGCCAAGATGTTCAGTTTATGGAATCTGAACGCCGCTCCCCATTGGCCTTTAGGGCATCATGTGGTTTCAAGGTAGTGCGGACGATCTGCAAAGTCTTTGTGGAGCCTCAAGTCGCACCGATTCGCCGGCTAGTCCCGCGCGAGGGCGTCCTAGAATAAGTCGATGGCGATGGCGGTCGGGGTGCCGGTCACATGTGCGGGCCTGGGTGGCGCCCGTCGCCTCGGATTGCGGCAAGGCGGCGGCGACCGCCCGGGCTTGCGCAGAGGCGCAGGGGAGGTAGAGATGGCCCTCGGTTCGATTCCGGCTAGGGCGCGGCTGCGTTGGGTGAGCCTGCGCATGTCGCATCCGTTGCCGCGCCGTCGCAGACCGATGGCGGTGCAGGGCCGTGTGCGCTACAAGCCCGACAGCAGGCAGGCAGGCCGCAATCATGGTCGCCACGCCATCGTCCAGGACGCCGGCGTCGAACGGCGCCGCGAACGCGAATTGCGGGTCCAGCGCGACCAGTTGATCCACCTGACGCGCGTCGGCCTGCTCGGCGAGCTGAGCGCCGCACTGGTGCACGAACTGAACCTGCCCCTGGCCGCGATCCTGGCCAACGCCCAGGCCGGACGGCGGCGCCTGAAAGGTCCGGCCGGCCGTCACGGAGGACTGGCCGAGATCCTGGACGACATCGTCGAGGCGAGCCAGCGGGCGATCGGCGTCATCCGGCGCACGCGTGCGCTGTTCCTGCGGCGCCAGACCCAGCGCCAGGCACTGGACCTGAACGCGGTGGCGCGCGACGCCGTGGCGCTGGCGCGCTCGAACCTGGCCGAACATGGCGTGCGGCTCGCGCTCGATCTCGATCCGCGCGGTGTTCCGTTGCGCGGCGACCCGGTCCAGCTGCAACAGGTGGTGCTGAACCTCTTTCTCAACGCTTGCGACGCGATGAGCGCAAACCCGCCCGGCATGCGCCGGCTCGCCATCGCCACCGTCGCGGATCCGGGGCGGGAAGCACGCCTGACGGTGACGGACAATGGCGCCGGCATCGCGTCGAGCCTGCTGGATCGCATCTTCGATTCCTTTTTCACGACCAAGCCGCAAGGCCTCGGCGTCGGCCTCTCGGTCTCGCGCGAGATCGTGGCGGCGCACGGCGGCCGCATCGACGCCATCAACCGGGCCGAGGGCGGCGCGGAGTTTCGCATCACGCTGCCGATGCCAAAGGAGAAGCATCATGAGTGAGCAAGCTGTGGTTTACCTGATCGACGACGAGCCCTGCCTGCTGCGCGCCTTGCAGCGGCTGGTGCAGGGCGATGGGCACGTGGCACTGGCCTTCCACTCGGCCGAGGACTTCTTGCGCGCCCACGATCCGTGCAGGCCCGGCTGCGTGGTGACCGACCTCTGCCTGCCGGGCCTGGATGGCTTGTCGCTCCAGCAAGCGCTGTTCGCGCATGGGGGCGCGCGCGCCGTGGTGCTGATGACGGCCTATGGCGATATCGCCACCGGGGTGCATGCGATCAAGGCCGGCGCGGTCGACTTCCTGGTCAAGCCCTTCGACGACAACGCTTTTCTGGATGCGGTGCGCAGCGCCATCGCGAAGGACCGTCACGACCGCGCCGTCCTGCGCGAGCTGCAGAGCGTACGCGGACGGCTCGCCTCGCTCACGCCGCGCGAGCATGAGGTCCTGGAGCAGGTGGTGACCGGCCGCCTGAACAAGCAGATCGCGGCCGACCTCGGCATCACCGAGAAGACCATCAAGGTGCACCGGGCCCGGGCCATGGAAAAGATGGGCGTGCGCACGCTGGCCGAACTCGTACGCAAGACGCTCGAGGTCGAACTGGGAACGGTGATAGACGGCAAGGGAACGGACCGCTTCGAAGGGCAGGCGCTATGAGCCTGCAACGGCAGGCGCGAGGATGACGGCCACCCGGCGGGCGCATGGCCCGCCGGGCGGGCGGGTTAAAAGATATACGACGCGGCGATGCCGATCGTCCACTGGTTCTTGTTGCCGTGCCGGTCGACGATCGGACTGTCCTTGGCGTCGCCAACCAGGGCCTCGTAGCGGCCGGCCACAGTCACCAGCCATTCCGGCGACACCTGGCTGGTGAGCCCGAAGGGAATCTTGATCGAGGTCAGGCCGCTATCCGGGCGGTATTCGAAGCCGCCGCGCTCCGGGTACAGGAGGAGATCCCTGCCGCGCACCCCGAAGTATCGCTCGTTGAAATCCTTGCTGGCCCAGAACAGCCCGAAGCCGATGTGGCCGATCAGGGGCATGCCCATCATTCCCTGTTCGAAGGGATAGACATAGGTGGCGCGCACGTTCCCGGTCGCGCCGTTGTACACGCCGTTCGTGTTGCCGACCACGTCGGCGTAGAAGATCACCTTGTGGAAGGGGCGCGAGTCGACCGGCATGTGGTAGGCGGCGAAGGCGCCCATCTCGGTGGCCGAGGCCACCGGGTCCATCTGCTTGACGATGTCGTCGTCGACATCGTCGTCGCGGCGGCTGCGGGAACGGATCAGCGGACCGGCCCGGAAGTCCTCGCGGTCGACCAGGTTCACGAGCGCCTCCGGCCCCAGGATCTGGCCGTACAGCTTGGTCCCCTTGAACTGGTAGCGCAGGATCGGCGCAGCGACGCCGTCATTCTTGTCGGAACCGTAGAAGTCCGGGACGCTGAAGACGCCGAGGCCGATCAGGTCCGCGTCCTGCGGCAGCACGATCGGTATGATGTCCTGGGCCCCGGCACAGGACGATGCCAGTAGGGCGGCTGCTGCAAGGCCTCGACCACACAATGTAAGTTTCCTCATGATTTAACCCCGTATCGAAGAACATTGAAGGAGGTGACACCCGTTCCCGGTATCGGCACCGCTTGCTGCGAACGCTGGTTTGATTGGCGAGGCATGCCATGGTTCGCCCACTGCGGGAGGGGTATTGATCGAGGCGGTCGTTCAAGAACAAAATGGCGGGAGTGTGGTGTGGATCGGACGCTTTTGCCTCCGATGCCATGCTGGGGCTGGACGACGGTCCGTGCAACATGCCGCGAACGGCACATGAACGGGACATGAACGGCGGCGGCCCGCGCCGCCGCCGTCGGCGTGGTCGTGCCCGCCTGCGCGAGCGGCTTACTTCGCCCGGCGCGACGACCAGTGCACGTGCACGATGGTCCAGCGGTCGCCCTGTTTCTCGAGAATGGCGGTTTCGGTACCCAGGGTGTGGACCGTCCTGCCGCGCCAGGTGCCGCTGGTCTCGGTCTCTTCCCAGACCACGGCGGTGTTGCCGTCGATCCGCTCGGACTGCTTCAGCACGGTGCGCTTGGCCTCCTTGACGAACTCCATGTCGGCCCCCAGGTGGGAAGCCGCATACTCGTCGCGCGAGCGCTCGACGT
>DNCF01000412.1:6565-7136 GCA_003484545.1 Massilia sp.
TTTCGGCGAGGCGGCCAGGGTGCTTGCGTGCAGGCCGAACATGGCGCCGCCGAGCAGGCATGCCGCCACTGTCTTCTTGAACATGGTGTCTCCTTGGTGTCTTTCTTGTTGTGGAAGCCATCGGTAGCAAGCGGGAAAGGCCTTGCCGGCGATCGCCACGGCCGGGACCGGGCAAGCGCCGGCCGCGCGCAAGGCGGACCGCTCCCGGCGCACGACTGCTGTCCTGGTTGCAACATCGAGCTTAGCAGGGAAGGCGCGCCAAGGAAACGGTCGACGGCGCCGGGACGTCTCCGGCTACGTCTTTTACTGCGCCTTCTCCAGCTGCACGATGGCCACGGCGCCATTGTCGCGGTCGGCGGCGAACCGGATCCTGTCTCCGACATTCACCTGCTCCAGCATCGCCGGGTCCTTGACGCGAAACACCATGGTCATGGCGGCCATGTTGAGGTTCCTGATCTCGCCGTGACGCAAGGTGATCTTCCCGGTCTCCTTGTCGATCTTCTTCACCTCGCCATCCGTCAGGGCGGGGGCAATCTGCGCCTCGGGTGTGGCGTGGCCGGCATGGGGGCCC
>DNCF01000412.1:7371-7618 GCA_003484545.1 Massilia sp.
TCGGCATGGGCGCCATGGGCGCCGTGGCCGGCATGCGCGCCTTCCTGGGCCAGGGCAAACGGGGTTGCGGCGGCCATCGCGATGGCCAGGGTCAGCGTCGACAGTGTCTTCATTATGATTCCTCTCTTTGGGTTGGTCGCTTCAGTTGTAGTGCTTGAACACCGTGGTCTTTCCGTCGGCGTGCACCAGCAGCACGTCGTAGGGATCCTTGCGCGGCCCTTCCATTCCGGGCGAGCCGAGCGGCATG
>DNCF01000412.1:7832-8180 GCA_003484545.1 Massilia sp.
TTCTCCGCCAGCAGCCGCTTGATCTCGGCCGCCGGCACGTGGCCCTCGATGGTGTAGCCGCCGATCGTCGCCGTATGGCAGGAGCCGAGCTTGTCGGGAATTCCGCCGCGTTCGCGGTAGTCCGAGGGATTCGGGACGTTCGCCACCCGGGCCGTGAAGCCGTTGGCCTTCAGGTGCTCGACCCAGGCCGCGCAGCAGCCGCAGTACTCGCTCTTGAAGACCTCGATGACCGGTGCGGCGGCGGCCAGCAGGGGGATGGACAGGGCGGCCGCGAAGGCCGTGCGTGCAGCGAGTCGCTTGAACATGGGTGCCTCTTCTTTCATGGTGTCAGTGATGGTGTCGGTGGTG
>DNCF01000413.1:0-573 GCA_003484545.1 Massilia sp.
CGACGTCCAGCAGCGCCGCCAGCCGGCGCTGGGGGGGCAGGCGGTCGCCCGGCTGCAGCGATCCATCCGCCACCGCCGCCTGCAGGGCGTCGGCGATCTGCAGGAAACGCGGACCCTTGTTCCCGGCCAGCCGCGGCAGCCAGATGGGCGGCGTTTCATCTTGCATGGTTTTCAACTGGGACATTTTGTCTCAATGTATGGAAATTGCTTTTGCGTAGAATGCCTTGGAACGCGCGGGAAGGCCAGCCTTGCATGGCATCCGCGGGCGTTTTTCCTCCCTCATCCGCATTCGGCAACGGAGGTTGCCGAAGCAGGGTTCGCGATGACGCGCCACACGGTGGACCGCGTCAAGTAATAGCCTGGAAATATTCAAGATCATGGATTGGTTCCCGATAGTCGCCGTTGCGTTCAAGTTTCTCGTGCTGGGCACGGGCATGTTCTTCGCCGTCAAATGGCATTACGATCAGGGGAAAAAGGGAAAGCAGCTGGAGAAGGTGGAGGAGAAGCGCGCGGTGCTGCGCGCGGCCGGCAAGGTGATCGTGCTCTTCGTCGTGGCGCTGCTGATCCTGCTCT
>DNCF01000413.1:678-7536 GCA_003484545.1 Massilia sp.
GCGCTGCTGATCCTGCTCTTCCTCACCTTCACCCTTGCCAGCAGGCTCGGCCTCGACTTGAGCAACCCATGACGCCTGGCCGCGGCGCCGGCAATTGCACGCCGGCATCGCCAACATGCATTAGAATCATTGACTTTTGCAAACTGGCGCAGCGGCAATGGCAGAACCGACGCAACAACTCAAACGCGGCCTCAAGGGCCGCCACATCCAGCTGATCGCCCTTGGCGGCGCGATCGGCACCGGTCTCTTCCTCGGGATCGCCCAGACCATCCAGATGGCCGGCCCCTCGGTCCTGCTCGGCTACGGCGTGGCCGGGGTGTTCGCCTTCCTGATCATGCGCCAGCTCGGCGAGATGGTCGTGGCCGAGCCGGTGGCCGGCTCGGTCAGCTATTTCGCCGACAAGTACGGCGGCCACATGGCCGGTTTCGTTACCGGCTGGAACTACTGGATGATGTACATCCTGGTCAGCATGGCCGAGCTGTCGGCGGTCGGCGTCTACGTCCAGTACTGGTGGCCCGAGATCCCGACCTGGGTCTCGGCGCTGGCCTGCTTCCTCGTCATCAATTCCTTCAGCCTGCTCAACGTGCGCGCCTTCGGCGAGCTTGAATTCTGGTTCGCGGTGATCAAGGTGGTCGCGGTGATCGGCATGATCCTGTTCGGCGGCTGGCTGCTGGCCTCGGACGGCGCCGGCCCCGAGGCCGGCGTGGCCAACCTGTGGCGCCACGGCGGCTTCTTCCCGAACGGGCTCCAGGGGCTGGTGATGGCGATGGCCGTCATCATGTTCTCCTTCGGCGGCCTGGAGCTGATCGGCATCACCGCCGCCGAGGCCGACAATCCGGAAAAAACCATCCCGCGCGCCACCAACCAGGCCCTGTACCGGGTCCTGATCTTCTACGTCGGCGCCCTGTTCATCCTGCTTTCGCTGTTCCCCTGGCAAAAGGTGGTCAGCGGCGGCAGTCCCTTCGTCCTGATCTTCGCCGCCCTGGACAGCAATGCCGTGGCGACTATCCTGAACGTGGTGGTGCTGACCGCGGCCCTGTCGGTGTACAACAGCGGCGTCTACGCCAACACCCGCATGCTGTACGGCCTGGCCAGCCAGGGCAATGCGCCGGGCTTCCTCAAGCGGCTCACCAACAGCGGGGTGCCGCTGCCGGCCCTGGGCGTGTCGGCAGCGGCCACCCTCGCCTGCGTGCTGGTCAACTACGTGATGCCGGCCGAAGCCTTCGGGCTGATGATGGGCCTGGCGGTGTCGGGCCTGATCATCAACTGGGCCACGATTTCGCTGGTGCACCTGCGCTTTCGCGCCAGCCGCGCGGGCGCGCGCACCTTGTTCCCGAGCCCCCTCCATCCGCTCTCGAACTGGCTGTGCCTGGTGTTCCTGGGCGGCATCCTGGTGATCATGTACCTGACGCCGGGCATGCGCGTTTCGGTCTACCTGATCCCGGCCTGGCTGCTGCTGCTCGCCATCGGCTACCTGCTGCGCCGGCGCCACGCCGGCGCGCCCTGACGGAGGCGCTCGCGCTGCGTCGCCTGCCGATACGCTAGTATGCGTCCAGCACAACGCGGCAACGCAGCCATGAACCCTATCGACCGATCCGATTCCCACGGTCTGCACCCGCGCGGTGTCGACCAATTGCTCGACTACCTGCCGGCGGGGGTGGTGGTCCATGACGCCGCCTCGCGCGTCGTCTACGCGAACCGCTTCGCCTACAAGCTGCTCGGCCCGACACTCGACGCGATGCGCACCCAGACCGCCCTTGCCGGCACCTGGCCATTCCTGCGCACCGACGGCAGCCCGATGCCGCCCGCCGACTACCCGGTCACGCGCGTGCTGCGCAGCGGGCAGGCGGTCGCCGATTGCGTGGTCGGCGTCGGCACGGTCAAGCTCGACCGCTGGCTGATCTGCAACGCCTATCCGGTGCACGACGCGGCCGGCGAGCTGGCCGAGGTGGTGGTCTGCTTTTCCGATTGCACCGAGCTGAAACTGGCCGAACGCTCGCTGGCGGTGTCCGAGGAGCGCCTGCGCCTTGCCCTGCTGGGCAGCACCGACGCTTCCTGGGACTGGGATTTGCCGGTCAACCATGTCCACTATTCGGACCGCTGGTGGGACATGCTCGGTTACGACGCCGGCCAGGAGCGCGACAGCGGCGCATGGCGCACCATGATGCACCCCAACGACGGCGAGCGGGTCGATGCCTTCATCGCCGCACTGCGTGATGCGCGCGACACCAGCTACAGCATCGAATTCCGCCTGCGCCACCGCGACGGCCATTACGTCCCGATCCTGTCGCGCGGCTTCATCCAGCGCGACGCGGCCGGCAAGGCGCTGCGCATCAGCGGCACGAATACCGACCTGACGGAAACCAAGCGCGCCGAGAGCCGCATCTACGAACTGGCCTATTTCGACTACCTGACCGGACTGCCGAACCGGCGCCTGCTGATCGAACAGCTGGGCAAGATCCTGACCCGCGCCGCGCGCACGGGCCAGCATGGCGCCCTGCTCTTCATCGACCTGGACAACTTCAAGACCCTGAACGATACATTGGGGCACGACAAGGGCGACCAGCTGCTGCAGCAAGTGGCGCGGCGCCTGGAGGCGCGGGTGCCGCGGCGCAGCGACACGGTGGCGCGGCACGGCGGGGACGAGTTCGTCATCCTGCTCGAGGACCTGAGCGCGCTCCCGGAAGAGGCGGCGAGCCAGGCGGAGCTGGTCGCGGAAAAACTGATCGATGCATTCAACGAGCCGTTCCAGCTGGATGGGCACCAGCACCATGCGAGCCCGAGCATCGGGGTGGCCCTGTTCGACAAGGACATCCGGGACATCGACGAACTGCTCAAGCGCGCGGACCTGGCGATGTACCAGGCCAAGGCGGCCGGGCGGCACACGATCCGGTTCTTCGACCTGCACATGCAAACCGTGGTCAATGCGCGCGTCGAGCTCGAGGCCGACCTGCGCCGCAGCCTGCGCAGCCACGGTTTCACCCTGCATTACCAGCGCCAGACCGACAGCAACGGCCAGACCGTGGGCGCCGAGGCGCTGCTGCGCTGGGAGCGCCCGAGCCGCCAGGACGTGTCGCCTTCGGTGTTCATCCCGCTTGCCGAAGAGACCGGACTGATCCTCCAGCTGGGCGAGTGGGTGCTGGAAGCGGCATGCCGCCAGCTCGTCGCCTGGGGCAGCCGGCAGGAGACCGCGCACCTGACGGTGGCCGTCAACGTGAGTGCGCGCCAGTTCCGCCAGCAGGCCTTCGTGGACCAGGTCTTGCAGGTCATCGCGCGCACCGGCGCGGATCCGCGCCGGATCAAGCTCGAGCTGACCGAGAGCCTGCTTCTGGCGAATGTCGACAATACGATCGACACCATGCATGCGCTCAAGGAGAAAGGCATCGGCTTCGCGCTCGACGACTTCGGCACGGGGTATTCCTCGCTCGCCTACCTGAAGCGGCTGCCGCTCGACCAGTTGAAGATCGACCAGTCCTTCGTGCGCGACGTACTCACCGATCCGAACGACGCGGCGATCGCGCGTACGATCCTCGGGCTCGGCCATACCCTGGGACTGGACGTGATCGCGGAAGGCGTCGAAACGGCGGACCAGCGCAATTTTCTCGCCATGCACGGATGCCGCGCATTCCAGGGTTACCTGTTCGGGCGGCCGGTGACGGCGGAGCAGTTCTGAGAAGCTGCCTTCGCGGCACCGGAACGGCCCGGCAGCAGTGTAGTATCGTGTCGATCCGGGCTCATCCGGACTTTCCTTCCTTTCGCTTTCGCCTTCCGTCCACGCATTCTTTTGGAGACCCAGCATGTTCACAGCAATCCTGCTCGACAAGAACGATGACGGCGCCACCAGCGCCCGGCTTGCCCAGCTCGACGACGACGCTTTGCCGGCCGATGGCGACGTATTGGCGCGCGTCGACTATTCGACGATCAACTACAAGGATGGCCTGGCCATCACCGGCAAGGCGCCCGTCGTGCGCAGCTGGCCAATGGTTCCCGGCATCGATGGCGCGGGCGAGGTCATTGCGTCGTCGCATCCGGACTGGAAGGCGGGCGACGAATTCATCCTGAACGGCTGGGGTGTCGGCGAGTCGCACTGGGGTTGCCTGGCGCAGCGCGCCAGGCTGAAGGGCGGCTGGCTGATCGCACGGCCGCCGGGCATGTCGGCCCGGACCGCGATGGCGATCGGCACGGCGGGCTACACCGCGATGCTGTGCGTGATGGCGCTGGAAGAGCAGGGCGTCGCCCCCGACAGCGGCGACATCCTGGTGACCGGCGCATCCGGCGGCGTCGGCGGCATTGCGGTCGCCCTTCTCGCGAACCGGGGCTACCGTGTGGTCGCGTCGACCGGCAGGCTGGCCGAGGCCGATTACCTCGCATCGCTGGGGGCGGCCGAGGTCATCGATCGCGCGGCCCTGGCCGCGCCGGCCAAGCCGCTGCAGAAGGAACGCTGGGCCGGCGTCGTCGATTCCGTCGGCTCGCACACGCTGGCCAATGCGGTCGCACAGACCCGTTACGGCGGCAGCGTCGCGGCATGCGGCCTGGCCCAGGGGATGGATTTTCCGGCCTCGGTTGCGCCGTTCATCCTGCGCGGCGTCAGGCTGATCGGCATCGACAGCGTCATGGCCCCGCCACCGAAACGCGTGGCCGCATGGGAGAGGCTGGCGAAGGAGCTGGACGCGGGCAAACTGGCGGCCATCACGCGGGAAATCGGATTGGCCGAGGCACTCGTCCAGGCGCCGGAGCTGCTCGCCGGCAAGGTGCGCGGGCGGCTGGTCGTGAACGTCAATGCCTGAGCAGGACACACCAAGGCACGCGGACCGCGTGCCGGTCAGCAGCATTCGCAGGCCAGCCTTACTTTTTCTGGTACACGAACGGCGGCAACGCCTTCAGCGCTTCCTTCGTGGCCCCAGACAGGACCAGCTGCTTGTTCTGGACCTTCAATTGCTCGGTCGGGATGGCAACGTCCCGTTTGCCGAGGCCGAGGAATCCGCCCACGCCGATGATCGCATACGAGGCGGCGGGCGTGTTGCCAGCCTTGCCTGGAGAAATGATCAGGTCGTCGATCGTGCCGATCTTGTCGTTCTTGTCGTTGACCACCGTCTTGCCGAGCAGGTCACGCTTGGTGCTCCAGCCGACGACGACCTCTTCCATCTGGATCACGGTGACCCCCAGCGGCGCCCGGCCGGCGACCGGCGCGGCGGGAGCCTGCGCGGTCGAGTTCGCGGGCGCCTGTGCCAATGCGACGCCAACCCAGAGCGGGGCAAGCGACAGCGTCAAGAGTACGGTGATACGTTTCATGATATCTCCCTCACGGCCAGCCAGTTTCATTCACCGTAGGACCGTCCAACATGGGATCGAGTGCACCGCGCGCGGGCCAAGGTCAATCGGCCTTGATCTCGCTCAAGTCTCCCTCGAGCCCGCGCGGCCTATTCCTGGCGCCAGCGGCACTTCACAAGCGCTTGTTTTCTAGGGTGCGAACACCGCGCGCACGCAGCCGTCTTTCTTGTGCTTGAACATGTCGTAGCCGCGCGGCCCATCCTCGAGCGAGAGGCGGTGCGTGGCAAGGTAGGCCGGGTTCAGCTCGCCCTTCTGGGCGTGCGCCAGCAACCGGTCCATGTAGGCTTGCCCGTGCTGCTGGGCGCTGCGCACCGTCATGCCCTTGTTCATGATGACGCCCATCGGGAACTTGTCGATCAGGCCGTAGACGCCGAGCACCGACAGCGTGCCGCCCTTGCGGCAGGCCATGATGGCCTCGCGCAGCGCCTGGCCGCGGTCGGTTTCCAGGCGCAGGGCCTGCTTCACAAGGTCGTAGGCGTATTGTGGCCCGGTGCCGTGCGCCTCCATCCCGACCGCGTCGATGCAGGCATCGGGGCCGCGCCCGCCGGTCATCTCCTTGAGCACGTCGAGCACGCTGTCGACCTGCGTGTAGTCGATCGTCTCGGACCCGGCGTGCTCGCGCGCCATCCGCAGGCGCTCGGGAAAGCGGTCGATCCCGATCACCCGCTCGGCGCCCATCAGCCGCGCGCTCTGCTGCGCCATCAGCCCGACGCCGCCGCAGCCCCAGACCGCGACCGTGTCGCCCGGCTGGATGTCGCAGAAATCGGCGCCCATGTAGCCGGTCGGCGCCGCATCCGAGAGGAACAGCGCAGTCTCGTCCGCCACCCCGTCGGGAATCTTGAAGCAGTCGTTGTCGGCAAACGGCACCCGCACGTATTGCGCGTGGGCGCCCGCATAGCCGCCGAAGGCGTGGGTGTAGCCGTAGATGCCGGCCGTGGAATAGCCGCCGAGCAGCGGCTCCTGCAGCTCGGGTTTGGGATGCGTGTTGTCGCACAGGGAGTAAAGCTTGTGCTCGCAGTACCAGCACTGCCCGCATACGATAAACGAGGGCACGACGACGCGGTCGCCTTTCGCCACGCGCTTCACCGCCGGGCCGACTTCCTCGACCACGCCCATGAACTCGTGGCCGATGACGTCGCCGGCCTGCATGGTCGGGATGTAGCCGTCGATGAAGTGCAGGTCCGAGCCGCAGGTCGTCGACAGGCCGACGCGCAGGATGGCGTCGTGCGGGTTCACGATTTCGGGGTCCTTGACCGTGCCGACACGCAGGTCGTTCACGCCGTTCCAGTAGAGTGCGCGCATGTCCGGCTCCTCAGTGTGCTTCGTGTTTATCGGCGGCGCGGGCGGCGGGCTGGCGCGCGGTGGTCGGGATCTCGCCGGTCTCGACGAGGTTCTTGAAGCGCCGCAGCGCCGCATCGGCAACCATGTCCAGGGGCGTCGCTCCGAGAAGCTTGAGGAGCGTGTCGCCGAGCGGGCCGCCGGGCGGGTGCAAGCGGATGCGCAGGGTGGCCACGGTGAGATCGGAAG
>DNCF01000268.1:0-136 GCA_003484545.1 Massilia sp.
GCAAGTCCGAGGAGCGCCAGCGCGAAGTGGCCGAGCGCAAGGCCGAGCGCGAGGCGAAGCAGGCGGCGAAGGCCGAGCGCGAAAAGGCGGCCGCCGAGAAAGCGTCACCGGCACAGTAGGGTGGGGTCATTGATGC
>DNCF01000268.1:297-6283 GCA_003484545.1 Massilia sp.
GTAGGGTGGGGTCATTGATGCCGGGGGCATCAATGACGTGCCCACGCGTGACGCCGGCGTCAAGTTGGCGTTTGGAAGGCGCCGCGTCTGCTCATCGTCCACGCGTGGGCACGGAGCGCCCACCCTACAATGCGCAGAGGTGACCGATCATTCAGGCAAGGGCTGGTGTCGACCTAGCCGTTCGACCCCACCCCATCCAGGGCCGGCTTGACCAGCTTCACGATCGCCATCGAGCAATTGCCGCCCTTGCCCTGGGAACGCTCCGACGCCTTGTCGATGAGCATCTCCGAGGCCTGGCGCGGCGTCGAGCGGGACAGTGCCGCACCGAGCTCGGCGTCGGTAAAGAAATGCCACAGGCCGTCCGAGCACAGCAGGAACTGGTCGCCCGCCGCGGCGCCGGTGTGCATGCCCACGGTCACGAATGGTTCCTTGCGGCTGTTGCCCAGCACATTGAGCAGCAGCTTCGAGCGCCGGTGGTTGCGCGCCGCGTCGAGCGGCAGGCGGTCGGCCACCAGGTGCTCGATGTAGGCGCTGTCGCCCGTGCGGTGGCTGCACTGGCCATTCTCGAAACGGTAGAGGCGCGAATCGCCGACGTGGGCCCAGACCGCCTCGCCATGGGGCGAGAGCAGCAGGCCGACGAAGCTCGCCTGGGCCTCCTCGCCGGTGGTGACGGCATTCATCTGGATGACGAGGTGGGTTTCCTGCACGATCTCGCGCAGCAGCTGGGCCAGGCGCTCCGGGTGCGGGCCGTCGCCTGGCTTGAAACCGTCGAATACCTGCTTGGCCGTGTGCAGCACCTGTTCGGCCGCGGCCGCGCCGTTGATGCCGTCCGACAGCACCGCCAGTACGTAGCCGGGGGCGCGTGCGCCGGTCAGGATGGCGACCCGGTCGTTCTGCCGCGGGCGGTTACCGATGTGTTGCGCGGTCCCCGCTTCGATCTTGTAGAGATTCATAAACTTTGATGCTTTCCGTGGCTTGACAGCCAATCTTTGTTGGCGGCAACGTCGCTGTAGATTAAACTATGCACCGAGAAGCCACCGTGTTGCAAGCCGTAAGGTTCACACGGCACGGCGCCAGCCCGCTGTCCCGCCATCCCCCGCCTGTTGAAAAACCTGTTTGGAACCGCCATCATGACCGATGTCCAAGACATCCAGCGCCGCATTATCGAACTCGACGTGGAACACCGTGACCTGGATGCGGTCATCGCCATGCTGACGGCCGATGGCCATGCCGACCAGCTTCAGCTGCGCCGCCTCAAGAAGCGTAAGCTGCAGCTGAAAGACCATATCACCCTGCTGAAGATGCAATTGGTGCCGGACGTGCCGGCGTAAGTTCTCTTCGCATCAAGAAACGCCCATTTTGACCGATCACCTCCCTCTGCCCGGCAGCGCCGAGCCCGTTGCCGTTTCCGACGACGCTCCCGCAACGCCTGTCGGCAAATACGACGAAGAAATCGACCGCCTGTTCGGGGTCGGCGGCCCGCTCGCGCCCGCCGTCGGCACCTTCAAGCCACGCCAGTCGCAGACGGAAATGGCGAAAGCCATTGCGTCTGCGATTTCCAATCAACAGGTGCTCATGGCCGAGGCCGGTACCGGCACCGGCAAGACCTTCGCCTATCTCGTTCCCGCGCTGCTGTGGGGAGGCAAGACCATCGTCTCGACCGGGACCAAGAACCTGCAGGACCAATTGTTCCTGCGCGACATCCCGACCATCCGCCAGGCGCTGAAGGCGCCGGTCTCGGTGGCCCTGCTCAAGGGCCGCTCGAACTACGTCTGCCACTTCCATCTCGAGCGCACCCTGCAGAACGGGCGCCTGACCTCGCGCGACGACGTCGGCCACCTGCGCGAGATCTCGCGCTTCATCAAGATGACGAATTCGGGCGACAAGGCGGAACTGGCCAAGGTGCCGGAAAACGCCAGCGTCTGGAACCTGGTCACCTCCACGCGCGACACCTGCATGGGCGCCGAGTGCCAGTACTACCAGGACTGCTTCGTGATGAAGGCGCGCCGCGAAGCGCAACAGGCCGACGTGGTCGTGGTCAACCACCACCTGTTCTTCGCCGACGTGGCGCTGAAGGACACCGGCGTGGCCGAGCTGCTGCCGTCGGCCAACACCATCATCTTCGACGAGGCGCACCAGCTGCCCGACACCGCGACCCTGTTCTTCGGCCAGTCGGTCTCGACTTCCCAGGTGCTGGAACTGTGCCGCGACGTGCTGGCCGAGGGCCTGGCGCATGCGCGCGGCGGCCCGGACTGGGCCAAGGTCGTGACCGTGGTCGAGAAGGCCGCGCGCGACCTGCGCCTGACCTTCCCGGAAGGCGGCACGCGCCTGTCGCTGCCCCAGGTGCTGCCGACCTCCGCCTTCTTCCCGGCGCTGGCCAGGCTCAAGGAAGAGCTCGACGGCCTGATCGAGGTGCTGGAAGAAAACGCCGAGCGCGCCGAAACGCTGGAGGCCTGCCGCGTGCGCGCTGTTGAATTAAAGGCGTCTTTCGACGCCTGGAAGGCCGACCCCACGCCGAAGGGCAAGGTGGTCGAGGGCGACCAGGCCGTGCTCTGGGTCGAGGCCTTCAATTCCTCGCTGCAGCTGCACAAGACCCCGCTGTCGATCGCGCCGATTTTCCAGAACCAGCGCGAAGGCGCGCCGCGCAGCTGGATCTTCACCTCGGCGACGCTGGCGGTGAAGAACGACTTCAAGCATTTCTCCGACCAGATGGGCCTGACCGGCGAACCGGCACGCACCTGGCCGAGCCCCTTCAACTACGGCGAGCAGGGCATCCTCTACGTGCCGACCGGCCTGCCGGAACCGAACTCCTTCCAGTACACCGACGCGGTGGTGGACATCGCGCTGCCGGTGATCGAGGCGGCGGGCGGGCGCACCTTCTTCCTGTGCACGACGATCCGCGCAGTGAACAAGGTGGCCGAGCGCCTGCGTATCGAGTTCGCCGAGCGCGGCCTGGACTTCCCGCTGTTCGTGCAGGGCGAGCGCGGACGCACCGAACTGCTCGACTCCTTCCGCAATGCCGGCAACGCGGTGCTGGTGGGCAGCCAGAGTTTCTGGGAAGGCGTGGACGTGCGCGGCGATGCGCTTTCGCTGGTCATCATCGACAAACTGCCGTTCGCACCGCCGGACGACCCGGTGCTGGCCGCGCGCATCGAGGTGATGGAGAAGCAGGGCCTGAACGGCTTCATGCACCACCAGCTGCCGGAGGCGATCATCACGCTCAAGCAGGGGGCAGGGCGCCTGATCCGCGACGTCGAGGACCGTGGCGTGCTGATGATCTGCGACCCGCGCCTGATCAGCAAGCCCTACGGCCGCCGCATCTGGCAGAGCCTGCCGCCGTTCAAGCGCACGCGCGTGCAGGAAGATGTCATCAAATTCTTCAAGCCGGACCAGGGTAACAACGACGTCTGAGCTTGACCCGTAGGGTGGGCGGGTGACCCGCCCACCCTAAGTCTGTGCCGTCACGGCACGATCACGACCTTGCCGGTCACCTTGCGCTCGGCCATGTCGTTCAAGGCCTGCGCCGTCTCGCCCAGCGCGTAGCGCTTCGACACCAGCGGCTTGAGCTTGCCTTCGGCCATCCAGCCCAGCATCTCGCGCATCGCCGCCAGGTTCGCCTTCGGCTCGCGCTTGGCGAATTCGCCCCAGAACACGCCGACCACCGAGGCGCCTTTCAGCAGCATCAGGTTCCAGGGCAGCTTCGGAATCTCGCCGGCCGCGAAGCCGACCACCAGGTGCCGGCCGCGCCAGGCGATCGAGCGCAGCGCCGGCTCGCTGTAGGGGCCGCCGACCGGATCGTAGATCACGTCCGGACCTTTCCCGCCGGTGGCCGCCTTCAGGGCCTCGCGCAGGTCTTCCTTCGTGTAGTCGATGAGGACGTCGGCGCCATGGGCGCGGCAGACCTCGAGCTTTTCCGCGCTCGAGGCGGCAGCGATCACGCGCGCGCCGAGCGCCTTGCCGATCTCGATCGCCGCCAGGCCCACGCCGCCGGCCGCGCCCAGCACCAGCATGGTTTCGCCGGCCTTCAGCTGCGCGCGGTCGACCACCGCGTGGTGCGAGGTGCCGTAGGTGAGGGTGATGGCGGCGGCGGTGTCGAAGTCCATGCCTGGAGGCATCGGCATCATGACCTCGGCCGGCGCGCGCACCTGCTCGGCGAAGGCGCCGACGCGGGTGAAGCCGATCACCCGGTCGCCCGGCTTGAGGCCGTTCACGCCTGCGCCGACGGCGCGCACGGTGCCGGCGAATTCATTGCCGGGAGTAAAAGGCAGCTCGGGCCGGTGCTGGTACTTGCCCTGCACGGTCAGCACGTCGGGGAAGTTGACCCCGGCCGCGCGCACGTCGACCACGACCTCGCCGGCCTCGGGAACGAGGTCGGGCAGCTCCTGCAGTTCCAGGCTGTCGGGCGGGCCCCAGTCCTTGCATACGATGGCTTTCATTTGCGTCTCCTCTGGTGGTGGTTGTTCTTCGGATCACACTGATTATGCCTCACGGAATGCATCTGCGTGCCGGCAGCGCGACGCCCGGCCCGCTTGTGCGCCCGCAAAATGGGGAGGGTCCGCGACGCTACAGTGATGGATGCGCATGCGCGCCAGCCGGCATATTGAACAGGGGAAAGGCAATGACAATTCGGTACGGCTGCTTCTTCAGCTACGCCCATGGGCGCCATGCGTTGATGCAGCGGTTCAAGACAGCGCTGGCCGATGCGCTGCGCTGCTACCTCGAACCGTATTTCGACAACGAGGACGAGCTGTTTGTCGACACCGAGCAGCTCGGCGGCGGCGACGATCTCGATCGCAAGATCGCCCGCGCGATGTGCGAGAGCGTCTGCATGATCCTCATCTACACGCCGAAGTACGAGGCGCACGCCTACACGCGCCGCGAGTACGCGGCCATGCGCCTGCTCGAGGCCGAGCGCAGCAAGTGGTACACGCTGCCCAGCCACCTGATCATTCCGGTGATCATGACCCAACATCCCGACAAGCTGCCGCCGCAGATCGCGTCGTCCAGCTTCTATGTCGACTTCTCGCATTTCACGATGGCCACCGCAGACCTGAAATCGAATCCCGACTTCCTGCCCGACATCGACAAGATGGTGAAACGGATCGCGACGCACTACCAGTACCAGAAGCTCTACATGCCGCCTGGTCATGATTGCAACCAATTCGTGCTTCCCGATGTCCCACCTGAATGGCGCGCCATCCCGGATCTGACTTTTCCCAAAAAATGAGGAGCTACATGGAAATCAACCGCATAACGCTTCCGCCGATCCCCAGGCCCGGCGAAGTGACGACCTTCTATTCGTTCGAGAGCGGCACCGCGCGCAGCGTCGCGCTGGCCCATGCGGCCGTGCTGCTGGCGGGAGGACAGAATGCGACGGTGCCGGTACTGATGATCGACTGGGACACCGAGGCGCCCGGCCTGCACCATTATTTTCCGGCCCAGGACGAGCGCTTCGAGCACATGCATCCGGCCGCAGGCGCCGCGCGTCCCGGCCTGCTCGAATACTTCGAGGCCTGCCGCGAGCAGCTGCAGTCGCTGGGCCGCGCCAGCGCCGACCTCGACCACGAGGAGCGTGCCCGCCTGGTGCTCGAGGCCATCGACTGGGAGGCCTACGTCGAACGCGTCGACCAGAGCCGCTCGCTTTACCTGATGCGCGCCGGCCGGTTCGACGACAGCTACGGCGAACGCGCCGACCGCATGGATTGGGACGGCCTGTTCGCCGCCTGTCCGGCGCTGTATCGCGCCTTCGCCGCCCATCTGGCGCGCCACTTCCGCCACGTGCTGATCGACGCCCGCGGCGGGCGCTCGGCGGCGGTGAGCGTCTGCACCACGTTGCTGCCCGATCGCCTGGTCGGCCTGTTCACGCCGGGCGGGCGCAGCCTCGACGGGCTGGCCGGCGTCGTCACCCGCGCCGTCGAGTACCGCTGCAGCCATGAGGACGAACAGCGTCCGCTGCTGGTCTACCCGGTGCCCTGCCTCGACGGCG
>DNCF01000272.1 GCA_003484545.1 Massilia sp.
TCGAACTGCGCCAGGTGCAGCGCGCGCTGGCCGCCACCGGCCTGCCCCTGATCCTGCTGAAGGGCACGGCCTACGCGGCCGCCGGTCTGCCCGCCGCCAGCGGCCGCCTGTTTTCCGACATCGACATCCTGGTGCCGAAGGAGCGCCTGGCCGACGTCGAAAGCGCCCTGATGCTGCACGGCTGGGCCGGCACCCACCACGACGAATACGACCAGCGCTATTACCGCGAATGGATGCACGAGCTGCCGCCGCTGCAGCACATGCGGCGCAGCAGCGTGATCGACGTCCACCATGCGATCCTGCCGGAGACGGCGGCGGTGCGCCCCGATCCGGCGCGCCTGCGCGCGGCCGCGCGCCCGATTCCCGGCATGGGCGGCGTGTTCACCCTGGCGCCTTGCGACATGGTGCTGCACAGCGCGACTCACCTGTTTTCCGAAGGCGAGTACCATCATGGGCTGCGCGACCTGTTCGACCTGCACCGCCTGTTGTGTCATTTCGGCGCCCAGGCCGGCTTCTGGGTGGCGCTGCCGGCGCGCGCACAGGAATTGCAGCTGGCGCGCCCGCTCTTCTATGCGCTGCGCTATTGCACGCGCCTGCTCGGCACCCCGGTGCCGGCGGCGGTGCTGGAGCAGTCGCGTGCAGGTAGCCCAGGAGCGGCGTTGCTGGCATTGATGGACGCGCTGTTCGGGCGCGCGCTGCTGCCGCCGCACCCGAGCTGCGCCGACGCCTTCGACGGCGCGACGCGCGCCGCGCTTTATATACGCGGCAACTGGCTGCGCATGCCGCCGCTGATGCTGTCGCGGCACCTGTTTCACAAGGCATTCCTGTCCCCGAAGGCCGAGCCGGCAAACTAGCGCCGCGCCGCCGGTCGGGACGCAACGGACGGGGCGAACCCGTCGACGACGAGGTGACACATGGAAGCGGACCACGGCCTGATGCGGCTGCACGACCTGCAGCATTTCCTCTCCAGCGGCAGCCTGGAAGACAGCCTGAAGGGCCAGGCCCAGCAATGCGCCCGCATGCTGAACGCCGACAGTTGCTCGATCATGCTGCTCAGCGGCGGCAGCGGCGAAGACCTGCGCCTGCGCGTGCACGCGCGCGCCGGCGACCTGCCCGACGCCGTGCTGGCGGCCGACATCGGCCGCGGCGAAGGCATCAGCGGCCAGGTCCTGGCCAGCGGCCAGGCGCTGCTGGTCGAAGACATCGGCAACTCGGCCTATGCGCTGCTGGCGCGGCGCCCGCGCGAGACCGGCCGCAGCCTGATGTCGGCGCCGATCCGGATCGAAGGGCGCATCGTCGGCGTGGTCAACGTCGCCGGCAGCACCTTCGTCCAGGACGACCTGGCGCTGCTCGAGGTGACCTGCCTGTTCATCGGCAAGAGTATCCAGGTGGTGCAACTGCAGCGCCTGCTCGATTCGCGTTTCGCCCAGCTGGCCCTGGCCCACGAGACCGAGGAGGCGGGACGCACCGCCTACCGCAATCCGGAGGAGGTGGCGCGCATCCTGGCCCGCTCTTTTTTCAAGGAACTCGTCAAGGCGGGGTTCGAGGCGCCGCAGATCGTCGGCGCGGCCAGCGAAATCATCGATCAGCTCAACAACAAATTGCACGAAAAAAAGTAACGATGCCTATTGACATTTTCTGAAAAGAAATGTATGTCGATAATTTTTACACAATTGTTGAGCAATCTCTAACATTCCTCACTAAGTTGTTGATTTAAAAAGAAATGGAAGAGCTGGCACGACCATTGCTAATAGATGGGTGTGTTTGCCAAAAACCGATCAACCACAGAACGAGGATACCAATCATGAAATTTCTGAAGAAACTGACCTGCGCAGCAGCTGTAGCAATGTCGATGGCTGGTGCCGCTCACGCCGGCCCGGTCCTGAATGACTGGGTCTTCAACCCGAACGGCGGTGGCTACGAAAACGGTCAGGTCATCAACGAATACCTGGACGTGAACGGCAATGCCTTCATCGAGCTGACCCCGACCGGCGGCACCAGCTTCTCGTTCCGTGAACATGCCGTGTTCAACATCGTCCAAGCCGACTCGAACGGCATGCTGTTCCCGCAAAACTTCGCTGGCGGCAACATCACCGCGACCTTCGAAGCTTACGGCACCGGTAACTTCAGCGGCGCCTTCTCGTTCACCGGCGGCACCATCCGCATGTACCAGAACCCGACCAACGGCCAGTACGCCGGCACCGAAGGCTACTACGGCGCCAACCTGGGCAACCTGATCGCCGAGTTCAACGTGCTGGCTGGCGGCGGCGGCCTGGTCGATGCAAGCGGCTCGCCGATCACCAACGGCCAGGTGACCGTCAACGCCAAGGCCATGCCGGGCATGCTGGAGTCGGGTTACTTCTTCAACTCGAACGGTGACGACCTGTCGATGGAATCGATCCTGTCGTTCGCCTTCACCAACGCCAACACCGTCGGCGAGCCGACCAACCGCCTGGTCGACGAAGTGGCCTGCCAGTTCGCCGGCTTCGGCGGCGCCGGCTGCGACGGCACTGGTTACGCCAACGCGCCAGGCCAGTACTTCTTCGTCTCGAACAACGGTCAGTTCAAGCTGGCTGAAGTTCCGGAGCCGGGTTCGCTGGCCCTGTTCGGCATCGCCATGCTGGGCGCCGGCGTCGCTGCACGCAAGCGCGCCAAGAAGGCCTAAGTCGGGCTTTCAGGTTCATCCGCAAGGGTAGAACCGAGATGACGACAAAGAGCGGGCTTGCCCGCTCTTTGTCTTTGTCTTTGTACTAGCGCGGGCGGACCTGGCTAAAAGAGAGCAAAAAAAAACGGCAAGCCTGGCTTGCCGTTTTGCGTTTCAGTGTCCCGTTGCCGCTTCAGCGCTTCAGCAGCTCCGCCACCGGACGGCGCACCGAGCGCGAGGTCGGACGCGGGCCGTAGCCCATGCGCCCCATGTAGACCGGATGCCCCTGGCCGTCGAAGATCAGGGCCTCGGTCTGGCGCTGCAGGTCGCGCGCCGCGCCTTCCAGGCGTGCGTTGGCGGTAAACCGGGTGTTCTCGCGCGCGTACTTGGAAAAGATCAGCGGCGTCATTTCCGGCTGCATGTACAGGCCGAGCGTCGTCATCGTCAGCCAGAAGCGCTGCAGCGCGCGGCCGGCGGCGACGTAGTCGTCGATCGAGGCCGGCGCGCGTTTCGCCTTCAGCACGAAGTGGGCGGCGCAGGCCATGCCGGGCGCCAGGTCCATTTGAAGGCGCGGCGCCCAGGTGCCCATCAGGGTGTTCACGGTCGACATGCGGCGCCAGCTGACCATGGCCCACTTCATCAGGTGCAGGGTCATGGCGTCGACCCCGAGCGCGTTGGCCGGCACCTTGTCCGGGCTTTCGACGCGGTTTTCCCAGTCGATGATGCTGCGGTGGGTCTCGAAGGCTTCCGGCATCGTCAGGCGCAGCCTGGCGTTGTTGTACATGAGCTTGGCCGCCTGCCATTTCTGGTCGCGGCTCTCGAGCCAGGTCAGGGTGTATTCGGGCCCGACGGTTTCCTCCAGCAGCCGCTTGTGCTCGGCGCTCAGGGGCGTGGTCTTCATCGGGCGCCGCTGCACGCGGCGTTCCTCGATCGCCTTGATCAGCGGACTCGGGGTGACGCCGGCATCCGGGACGAAACGCACGTCGAATTCCGGATGGGTCTCGCGGCCGGCCGGGCGGCGCGTGATGTCGGCGCGCAGGCCGTGGGCGCTGGCGGCGATCGCGATGGTCTCGAGCAGGGTGCCGAAGGCGATCTGGCTCGGGTGGCCGTCGAGGTCGTAGACGCAGTGGTCGCGCGTGTCGTAGGCGTGCACGACCAGGTGGTCGGGCGCGGCGATCTCGAAGCGCCAGGTCTGCATGTTGTCGCCGCTGGGCGCCCAGCGCGCCAGGTCGAGGATCTGTTCCATGGTGCTCATCGCGTCACTCCCGCCGCCGCCAGGTCCTTGGCCAGCTGCTGCTTGCCGATCTTGATCATCAGGCGGTGCAGGGGATTCCTGTTGCCGCCCGGGCGCCAGGTGCGCACCAGCTTGTTGCGGTAGGCATCGAACTGCACGCCCCAGGGCGCCGCCAGCACCTTGCCGCGGCCGAGCAGGATCTTCAGCGCCTCGGTGCCCATCACGCCGGCGCACAGCTGGCAGGCCATGATGGTCGAGGGACCGCGCCGCTCGACGAAATTCACCGCTTCCGGCACCACCAGATACGGGCGGTGCAGCCCGGCCGGCGCCAGGCCGACCACGAAGTGCACGGCCTTGTCGGTCTCGGGCAAGTCTCCCCACTGGAAGTACTCTTCGAAGGTCATCTGCCCGGGCATGAAGTTGAGCAGGGCCGCGCCCATGCCCAGCGGCGCCACGGTGCTGGCGGGAATGCCGAGCCTGGCGCACAGGGCGAACGTCTGCTGGCGGATCTCGAAGGCGAAGAAGTCGAGCGCGTCGACGTACATGTCGACGCCCTGCAGGAAGGCGTCCAGGTTGCCGGCATTGATGCCTTCGCCGAAGACCACGACCTCGCACTCGGGATTCACGTCGAGCAACATGCGGCGGATGACCTCGGCCTTCGGCTGGCCCAGGGTCGAGACCATGGCGCCGACCTGGCGGTTAAAGTTGGGCACGTCGAAACTGTCGAAGTCGGCGATGTGGAATTTGGTGACGCCCAGGCGCGCCAGGGTCATCGCGTGCACGCCGCCGACACCGCCGCCGCCCGCGATCGCGACCCGCTTTTGCCGCAATCTTGCCTGCTCCTCCTTCGTGACCCAGCCAATATTTCGGGAAAACGCCTGCTCGTAGGGGAAAGGAGTGCTCATGTGCGGAAAAGAATACTGCGGGAGGAAAAAGAATGGGCGCGCCGCGGCGCCCGCATGGATGGCATTACGCGACCTGCTGTTCGTCGATGCGGCGCAAACGGTTGATAATGCCTTGCTCCTCGCGCGGCGAGAAGAAATACGGATAGAAGGAACGCTCGTTGGTGGTGGTGCTCCAGGTGCCGCCGAGATTCTTGATCTGCTCCGTCACATATTCCAGGCTGATACGCAGGAGGTACGCCGGCGCATTCACGCGCGGATTGGTCTTGACGTCGCCGACCCGCTCGAATCCGAGCATGTGCTCATAAAAGCGCCGATGGCGCGGATTGACTTCGATGACGATATCGGTGCAGTCGTGGATATCGCGCGCATAAATCACGGCCAGGTGAAACAGGTTGGCCAGCGAGGTTTTCGAGCGCACCGTCGGATCGAACGCCAGCTTGGTGAATTCACAGAGCTTGGCGCCGCGCGAGCGGTAAACGTCGAGTTCTTCCTTGAAAATCTGGTCGGCCATCAGGCCGATCGGCGAGTCGATCCCCAGCGTCAGCGTGCCGACCACGTCGCCCTTGTCCGTGGCGGTGAGGGTGATGCGGTTGGGGTCGTCCGTGAACTGGTGCGTCCCCGCGTAGCCGCGCCAGGCATACATCTTGTTGACCAGCATGCTGGCCGAATTGCGTCCTTTCGCCGTATCGGTAAGCCGGATTCCATATGAATCTTGGTTCACGATAACATCCTCTAATTCTGAGTTCGCCATATTATCGCGATCCTCGGAAACATGAGCGTTCGATAGAATTTCGACGGAAACTTCTCCGTTCTCCTTCACATCTTCGGATTTTGTCATCGCGGACACCTCGTTTTGCGGCGCCGCCGTTACGTCGGCGGCGCCCCGTTTTGGCCCAATGCCGCGCCCGTCCCGATGCCGGAAGAAGCGCGGTCCTGTCGGTTTATTCTGCTGGAATAGTAGAGCTTTATAGGGTTTTTAGCAACGAACGCGCCTCGTCCAGCTGGGCGAATGGCTTGTTCTGGGCGAGCAGGGTTTCGAGTTCCTTGCGCGCGCCGTTCTTGTCGCCGGATTTATGCAGTCCGACCGCCAGGTGATAACGGATCTCCGGCGCATTCGGATTACTGCCGACCGCTTTTTGCAGCAGCGGCAGGCCGCGTTCGACATTACCCTGTTCCACCAGCATCCAGCCCAGCGTGTCCATGACCGAGGCATTGTTCGCCGCGACCTTGTAGGCCTGTTCGGCGGTGGCCAGCGCGCGCGGATCCTTGTCCTGCTGGTAAGCCCAGGCCAGGTTGTTCAGCGCCGCGCCGTTGTTCGGCTGGCGCTTGACCAGGGCCTCGAGGATGGCGATGGCCGGCTTGAACTGCTTCTCGGCCATGTGCGACTCGGCCAGGTACATCTGGACCGTCGCGTCCTCCGGGTTCTGCTTGGCCCAGGCCGCGATGCGCTGCTGCGCTTCCTTGGTCTTGCCCATCTTGCGCAGGGTCTCGGCGCTGCGCATCAGGATCGCGCCCGACTTGGTGATCGCGAGCGCCTTGTCGTAGGCGGCCACGGCCAGTTCCGGCTTCTTCAGCGTCTGCTGCAGGTCGCCCTCGAGCAGGAAGCCGACCGGCGAACCCGGGGTCTTCTGCTGCAGGTCGCGCGCCATCGCCAGCGCCTCGTCGTGGCGGCCGCGGCGCATCGCCAGTTCGACCTGGGCCACGCGCGCCTGCAGCAGGTCCGGCTGCAGCGCGACGGCGCGCTTGAGCGCTTCGGCGGCGGCGCTGTCGTTCTTCAGCTTGGCATGGGCACTGGCCAGGCGCATTTGCGCCAGGGCCGATTTCGGCAGCACGTTGACCAGCTTGCTGTAGCTGTCGAGCGCGCCCTGCGCGTCATTGTTGGCCAGCTGGGCCTGGCCGAGCAGGTCGAGCAGGTCGGGGCTGGACGGGTTCGAAGCCTGGAACTTGCGCGCCAGCGTCAGCGCCTTCGCTTCCTGCTTGGTCACCAGGTAGTGGCTGCCCAGCTTCAGCACGGCCGGGATCGCGTCCGGGTTCTCGGCTTGCGCCTTTTCCAGCCAGGTGGTGGCTTCCTCTGGCTTTTGCTGCAGCATGGCCAGGTCGGCCAGCGCGGCCATCGCGCCGAAGTTCTTCTTGTCCTTTTCCAGCAGCGCTTCGAAACGCTTGCGGGCGGCGTCGGGCTTCTGTTCGCGCAGGTCGAGCTGGGCCAGGTTGGCGGCGGCCGGGAAGAAGGTCGGCTGCAGCTGCAGCGCCTTTTCGAAGGCGGCGCGCGCGGCCGGGACGTCGCCCTTGGCCAGGTGTACCGAGGCCTTCAGGTTCTGGGTCTGCGGATTGTCCGGCTGCGCCTGCTCGAGCCTGGAGACCGCGGCCAGCGCCTTGTCGTAGCGCTTCAGGTTGAGTTCGGCCTGGACCAGGGCGGTCAGCGCGCGCGGCGATTTCGGATCGAGTTCGGCGGCGCGTTCGAGTTCGTCGATGGCCTTGGCGTTGTCGCCCTGGCTCAGGCGCGACAGGCCGAGCGAGGTATGCAGCACGGCGGCGTCGGGCGCCAACTTGGCGGCTTTTTCGAACAGCGCGGTGGCCCTGCCGAAGTCGCGCGCCTGCATGTAGGATTCGCCGGCCAGGGCCAGCAGCTGCGGGTCGTTGGTGTTGTCCAGGGCCGGCGCCAGCGCGGCGACGGCGTCGGCCGGCTGCGCACCCTTGAGCAGGGCCTGGGCCAGCAGCTTGCGCGCATACAGGTTGTTCGGATCGGCCGCCAGGTACTTGCGCAGGTAGGCCTCGGCCTGGCCGTTCGAACCCAGGTTCAGCTCGACCGCGCCGGCCAGCAGGATGCTCGGCAGGTGTTCCGGCGCGCTCTTGAGGATCTTCTGCAGCGACTCGCGCGCGGCCGCGTATTTGCCTTCGGTGTGGTCGACCAGGGCCTGGGCGTGGAGCACGCTCAGGCTGTTCGGCGCGGCCTTGCGGCCCGCTTCGATCTCGGCGCGCGCTTCCGCGTACTTGCCCTGCTCGATGCGGATGTAGGCCTTCTCGACGTTGGCGTTGCGGTCCTGCGGACGCAGCGCCAGCACCTTGTCGAACGCGGCCAGGGCCTCGTCCGGCTTGCCGGTGGCGCGCAGCATGCCGCCGCGGAACATCCAGACTTCGGGGTTGTTCGCATCCTTGGTGGTCGCCTCGACGGCGTAGCGCTCGGCGGCTTCGCCGTCGCGGGTCACCAGCGCGTGGCGCGCGAGGCCCATCAGTGCCGCGCCGCTGTTCGGCTGCAGCGCCAGCGCCGCTTCGTACGATTTCTTCGCTTCGGCCTGCTGGTTCTGCGCCAGCAGGGCGTCGCCGCGCAAGGCGAGCAGCGGTGCCGACTTGGCGACCAGCTCGGGCTTGAGTTCGGCGAGCGCTTCCTTGAACTTGCCTTGCGACTGCAGGGCGCGCGCCAGTTCCGGCAGCACGCGTTCGCTGGCGCCGCCCAGGCTGGCGGCGCGGCGCAATTCCTTCTCGGCCGAGACCGGGTCGCCGGTCTCGACATACAGGGTGCCGAGCGCCAGGCGCGCCTCGACGTCCTCCGGGCTCTTCGCCACGGCATTCTTCAGCTGAATCAGGGCGGCCTTCTGGTCGCCCTTCTGCTGGTACTGTTTGGCTTCGGCGAGCAGGGTGGCGGTCGATTCGTCGCGGCTGCAACCACCCAGGCCGGCCAGCAGCAGTGCGCTCGTCACGACGGCGGTGGTGAGTTTGATCTTGGAGACTTTACGGGACATGGGTTCCTCAGGGTGTGTGCTGACGCCGTCCGGAATCCGGCCGACGAGTTTCCTCGCTAACAATAATACCTCAAGGAATGGCTTGTATCCCGCACAATGGAAATCGCTGTTGCATACGCGCGATTTCTTTTTGGACAGGTTTTCCTGACGGCCGGGTTCAGGCGGCAGTGGCTCACTCGGCGTCGCCCTTGCGCAGGCGGCTCAGCAGGGCCTCGACATTGTCGCCGACCGGCAAACCGTGCCGGCGCAGCAATTGGACATGCAGCACCAGGTTTTCCAGCACCAGCTTGGCCGATACCGCAAGCAGGGTCATGAGGCGGTCTTCGGTGCTGAAGTTTTCCATGGCCGCGGCCATTTCGCACAGGTGGCTCGCCACCAGCTGGCGCAGCTCGTCCTCGGCAAAGGGCAAATCGGCGAAATCGATCGGGTCTTCCTGTTCGACTTCGCGCATCAGTTCCGCAAGGTGTTCGGGCTTGATCGGCATGCGTGGCTCCGCGGATGGTGGTGAAGCCATTGTAGGGGAGGCGGCGTGGCAGTGGCCACGGGACTGGTGTGGCCTGCCTTGCGTCATGCGCAAAAAAAAAGCCGGCGCCCGAAGGCGCCGGCCGGCAGCAAGGCGATGGCCTTACATGTTGCGGCGATACTGCCCGCCCACCTCGAACAGGGCGGTGGTGATCTGGCCCAGCGAGCAGACGCGCACGGCGTCCATCAGCTTCTCGAACACGTTCTGGTTGTCGATCGCGGCCTGCTGCAGGGCGGCGAGGGCGGCCGGCGCCTCATTCGCGTGGCGCTGGTGGAAGTCTTCCAGGCGCTTCAGCTGCGACTGCTTCTCGTCGTCCGTCGAACGGGCCAGCTCGATCGTGGCCGGGGCGCCGGCGCCCTTCGGGTTGCGGAAGGTGTTCACGCCGATGATCGGCAGCGAGCCGTCGTGCTTCTTGTGCTCGTACAGCATCGACTCTTCCTGGATCTTGCCGCGCTGGTAGCCGGTTTCCATCGCGCCCAGCACGCCGCCGCGCTCGGCGATGCGCTCGAACTCCTGCAGCACCGCTTCCTCGACCAGGTCGGTCAGCTCGTCGATGATGAAGGCGCCCTGGTTCGGGTTCTCGTTCTTGGCCAGGCCCCACTCGCGGTTGATGATCAGCTGGATCGCCAGTGCGCGGCGGACCGATTCGTCGGTCGGCGTGGTGATCGCCTCGTCGTAGGCGTTGGTGTGCAGCGAGTTGCAGTTGTCGTAGATCGCGATCAGCGCCTGCAGCGTGGTGCGGATGTCGTTGAAGTCGATTTCCTGCGCGTGCAGCGAGCGGCCCGAGGTCTGGACGTGGTACTTCAGCTTCTGCGAGCGGTCGTTGGCGCCGTACTTGTCGCGCATCGCGACGGCCCAGATGCGGCGCGCCACGCGGCCCAGCACCGTGTATTCCGGGTCCATGCCGTTCGAGAAGAAGAACGACAGGTTCGGCGCGAAGTCGTCGATGTGCATGCCGCGCGCAAGATAGGCTTCGACGAAGGTGAAGCCGTTCGACAGGGTAAAGGCCAGCTGCGAGATCGGGTTCGCGCCCGCTTCGGCGATGTGGTAGCCCGAGATCGACACCGAGTAGAAGTTGCGCACCTGGTGGTGGACGAAGTACTCCTGGATGTCGCCCATCACCTTCAGCGAGAACTCGGTCGAGAAGATGCAGGTGTTCTGGCCCTGGTCTTCCTTCAGGATGTCGGCCTGCACCGTGCCGCGCACGTTGGCCAGCACCCATTCCTTGATCTTCGCCGCTTCGTCGGCGGTCGGCTGGCGGCCATTGTCCGCCACGAACTTGTCGATCTGCTGGTCGATCGCCGTGTTCATGAACATGGCGAGGATGGTCGGCGCCGGGCCGTTGATGGTCATCGACACCGAGGTCGACGGGCTGCACAGGTCGAAACCGTCGTACAGCACCTTCATGTCGTCCAGGGTCGCGATCGAGACGCCCGAGTTGCCGACTTTGCCGTAGATGTCCGGACGCAGCGCCGGATCGGCGCCGTACAGGGTCACCGAGTCGAAAGCAGTGGATAAGCGCTTCGCGTCCATGCCGGTCGAGACCAGCTTGAAACGTTTATTGGTGCGGAAGGCGTCGCCTTCGCCGGCGAACATGCGGGTCGGGTCTTCTCCCTCGCGCTTGAAGGCGAACACGCCGGCCGTGAACGGGAAGGAGCCCGGCACGTTTTCCAGCATCAGGAAGCGCAGGATCTCGCCGTGGTCCTCGAACTTCGGCAGCGCGACCTTACGGATGGTGGTGCCGGACAGGGTTTTCTGCACCAATTTGGTGCGAATTTCCTTGTCGCGGATTTTGACGACGTAGTCGTCGCCGGCGTAGGCGGCCTGCATGTCCGGCCACATGGCCAGCAGCTTTTTCGCGCCGCCGTCCATGGCGTTCTCGCGCTCGGTGATCAGGTCGTCCAGGACCACTTCGCGGTTGGCGGCCGCCAGCATGCGCTTGGTCTCGCTCAGTTGCTGGCGCTCGCGGGCGAGCTTCACCTGTTTCGCGGTGTTCTTGTGGTAGCCGCGCACGGTGTCGGCGATCTCGGCGAGATAACGCGCACGGGCGGGCGGGACGATCACGTTCTTGCCGCTCGAGTGCTTCTGCGACGGCGCGCCCAGTTTCGAGGGCTCGACCGGCAAGCCCAGTTCCGCCAGCTTCGGCAGCAGACCGTGGTACAGGGCGGTGACGCCGTCGTCGTTGAAGCGCGAGGCTTGCGTGCCGAACACCGGCATCTCGTCCGGGCTTTGCGACCACAGTTCGCGGTTGCGCTGGTACTGCTTGGCGACGTCGCGCAGCGCGTCCTGGGCGCCCTTGCGGTCGAACTTGTTGATCGCGATGAAGTCGGCGAAATCGAGCATGTCGATCTTCTCCAACTGCGAAGCGGCGCCGAATTCCGGGGTCATCACGTACATCGAGGCGTCGACGTGCGGCACGATCGCCGCGTCGCCCTGCCCAATGCCCGAGGTTTCGACGATCACGAGGTCGAAGCCGGCGACCTTGCAGGCGGCGATCACGCTGGGGAGCGCGGCCGAGATTTCCGAGCCCGCTTCGCGGGTGGCGAGCGAGCGCATGAAGACGCGGGATTGGCCGTTCCACGGATTGATCGCGTTCATGCGGATGCGGTCGCCCAGCAGGGCGCCGCCCGACTTGCGGCGCGACGGGTCGATCGAGATCACCGCGATGTTCAGGCGGTCATTCTGGTCGAGGCGGATGCGGCGAATGAGTTCATCGGTCAGCGAGGATTTGCCGGCGCCGCCGGTGCCGGTGATGCCCAGGGTCGGCACTTTCAGCGTGTCGGCCGTTTCCAGTACCTGCTTGCGCAGGCCTTCGTCGGCCTTGCCGTTTTCCAGCGCGGTGATCAGCTGGGCCAGCGGACGGTGGCGCTCGGCGATGTCGCCCGCGCGCAGGGCGTCGATCGAGGTCGGGGCGTAGGTCGACAGATCGATGTCGCAGGCTTCGATCATCGAGCGGATCATGCCCACCAGGCCCATGCGCTGGCCGTCTTCCGGGCTGAAGATGCGCGCGACGCCATAGGCGTGCAGTTCCTCGATCTCGGACGGGACGATGACGCCGCCGCCGCCGCCGAAGACCTTGATGTGGGCGCCGCCGCGCTGTTTCAGGAGATCGATCATGTACTTGAAGTACTCGACGTGGCCGCCCTGGTAGCTGGAGATGGCGATGCCCTGCACGTCTTCGGCGAGCGCTGCGGTGACCACTTCGTCGACCGAACGGTTGTGGCCGAGGTGGATGACCTCGACGCCGTTCGACTGCAGGATGCGGCGCATGATGTTGATCGAGGCGTCGTGGCCGTCGAACAGGGAGGCGGCGGTGACGAAGCGCACCTTGTTGGCCAGCTTCGGTTGCTCAGGCAGGTCGAGCTTGGCGGCGGGGGTGATGTCGTTCATGGTGTTCCTTCTGGAATCGGAAGCGGACAGGTTCGATTTGTACGGTATATGACGTTAACGTTAACGTCAAGTTTGAGGTGTGGGGGTGATCAAACGATGAACCCGCGTGGGCACAGGTGCCCACCCTACGAAAAGCGGTATTTTGTAGGGTGGGTACTGGTACCCACGCGGTACAACGTGAAGAATTACGCGGCGCGTTTCTTGACGTTGCCGCTGAGCAGCTCCGCCTTGCGCAGGCGGAAGGTCTCGACCGCCTTTTCCTTCACGTGGCCGAAGCCGCGGATCTGCTCCGGCAGGCTGGCCAGCGCGACGGCGTCGGCATGCGAGTCCGCGTTCAGGGTCGGCAGCAGCGCTTCGATCATCTGGCGGTACTCGGCGATCAGGGCGCGCTCCATCTTGCGCTCGGCGGTATAGCCGAACACGTCGAAGGCGCCGCCGCGCAGGCCTTTCAGTTTCGCCAGCAGCTTGAAGGCGCCCATCATCCACGAGCCGAACTCCTGCTTCACCAGTTCACCCTTGGCGTTCTTCTTCGCGAACAGCGGCGGCGCCAGGTTGAACTTCAGCTTGACGTCGCCTTCGAACTGCGATTTCACCTGCTCGAGGAAGCGGCCGTCGGTGTACAGGCGCGCCACTTCGTACTCGTCCTTGTAGGCCATCAGCTTGAAGTAGTACTTGGCGACGGCGGTGGACAGCTTGTTGCCGAGACCTGCCGCGGTTTCGGCCGCGCGCACCTTCTCGACCAGCTCCGCGTACACGCCGGCATAGGCCGCGTCCTGGTAGCCGGTCAGGAACTCGACGCGCTTCTTGATGACGGTCTCCAGGCTCTGCGGCATCTGCACCAGCACGGCCTGGGTCGGCGTGGCGGTTTTTTCGACGCGCTTGAAGTCGACCGCGGCGCGGCGGCCCCACAGGAAGCTCTTCTTGTTCGAGGCGACCGCCACGCCATTGAGTTCGATGGCGCGCAGCAGGGCGGCCTCGCTCAAAGGAATGCGGCCCTTCTGCCAGGCATAGCCCATCAGGAACAGGTTGGTCGCGATCGAGTCGCCCATCAGCGCGGTGGCCAGTTTGGTCGCGTCGATGAAGTCGGCGCCGTCAAGGCCGCCGACGGCTTCCACGATCAGGCCGCGCACGTCCTCGGCCGGGAACTGCCAGTCGGCGTTCTGGGCGAAGGTGCCGGTCGGCTGCTCGTGCAGGTTGACGATGGCCAGGGTGCGGCCCGGGCGCATTTTCGATACCGCGTCGGCGGCGCCGGTGGTCAGCATGTCGCAGCCGAGGATCAGGTCGGCCTCGCCGGTGGCGATGCGCTGGGCGCGCAGGCGCTGCGGCGACATCGCGATCTTCACGTGCGAGGTGACGGAGCCGTTCTTCTGGCTCATGCCGGTCATGTCCAGCACCGAGGCGCCCTTGCCCTCCAAGTGGGCGGCCATGCCCATCAGCGCGCCGACGGTGATCACGCCGGTGCCGCCGATGCCGTTGATGAGGATGTTGTACGGGTGCTCCACGGACGGCAGCACCGGCTCCGGCAGCGCGCCCCAGCCATCGTCATCGCTCTTGCCGACGCCGGCCTTGCTCTTCTTGAGCGTGCCGCCTTCGACGGTGACGAAGCTCGGGCAGAAGCCCTTGGCGCACGAGTAATCCTTGTTGCAGGAGGACTGGTCGATCTGGCGTTTGCGGCCGAATTCGGTCTCCTTCGGCAGGATCGAGACGCAGTTCGACTGCACGCCGCAGTCGCCGCAGCCTTCGCAGACGGCTTCGTTGATGACCATGCGCTTCGGCAAATCGGGGAACTCGCCCTTCTTGCGGCGGCGGCGCTTCTCGGCGGCGCAGGTCTGGTCGTAGATGATGACCGACACGCCCGGCAGTTCGCGCAGCTCGCGCTGGATGGCGTCCATCTCCTTGCGGTCGTGCAGGGTGACGATGGCGGGCAGGGCGCTGCGGTCCTCGTAGCGCGACAGGTCTTCGGTCACCAGCGCGATGCGTTTCACGCCCTCGGCCGCCATCTGCTGCGCGATGTGCGGCACCGAGGTCGTGCCGTCGACCGGCTGGCCGCCGGTCATCGCGACCGCGTCGTTGTACAGGATCTTATAGGTGATGTTCACCTTGGCCGACACGGCCGCGCGCACGGCCAGGTAGCCCGAGTGGAAGTAGGTGCCGTCGCCCAGGTTCTGGAACACGTGCGGCACTTTCGAGAACGCGGCCTGGCCGATCCAGGGCGCGCCTTCGCCGCCCATGTGAGTGGTCAGCTTGTTCATCTCGGGGTAGATCGAGGTCGCCATCACGTGGCAGCCGATGCCGGCCAGCGCGAAGGAACCCTCGGGTACCTTGGTCGAGGTGTTGTGCGGGCAGCCGGAGCAGTAGAAGGCCGGGCGGAACGGCGTGGTGATCGCCTTTTGCAGCACGGCGTCCTTCGCATCCAGGAAGGCCAGGCGCGCCTTGATGAGGTCGCGCGTGGCGCCGTCTTCGACCAGGCGCGCGATGCGGCCGGCGATCACGCGCGCGACCTGCGCCACCGAGAAGTCGGCTTTCGGCGGCAGCAGCCAGTCGCCGCGCGGGGCGACCCACTCGCCCTTGTCGTCGAACTTGCCGATGATGTGCGGGCGCACGTCGTCGCGCCAGTTGTAGAGCTGTTCCTTCAACTGGTATTCGACAACTTGCCGCTTTTCTTCGACTACCAGGATCTCTTCCAGGCCCTGCGCGAATTCGCGCACGCCTTCCGGCTCCAGCGGCCAGATCATCGCGACCTTGAACAGGCGCAGGCCGACCTTCGCGGCCATGGCTTCGTCGATGCCCAGTTCTTCCAGCGCTTCCAGCACGTCCAGGTAGGATTTACCCGAGGCGATGATGCCGAGTTTCGCGTTCGGGCTGTCAATCGTGGTGTGGTTCAGCTTGTTTTCGCGGGCGTAGGCCAGGGCCGCATAGATCTTGTAGTCCTGCATCAGCGCTTCCTGGGCGCGCGCCTGCTGGCCCAGCGGGACCGAGGACAGTTTCGTGTTCAGGCCGCCTTCGGGCATGACGAAGTCCTGCGGGATTTTCACCTGCACGCGGTGCGGATTGGCGTCGACCGAGGCGCTCGATTCGACCGTGTCGGCCAGCGCTTTAAAAGCGACGGCGCAGCCCGAGAAGCGCGACATGGCCCAGCCGTGCACGCCGAGGTCCAGGTATTCCTGCACGTTGCAGGGGTAGAGCACCGGGATCATGCAGGCCGAGAAGATGTGGTCGGACTGGTGCGGCAGGGTCGACGAATACGCGCCGTGGTCGTCGCCGGCCACCAGCAGCACGCCGCCGTTCTTGCTTGTTCCGGCATGGTTCATGTGCTTGAAGACGTCGCCGCAGCGGTCCACACCGGGGCCCTTGCCGTACCACATGGCGAACACGCCGTCGTACTTGGTCGGGCCGATCAGGTCGACCGTCTGCGTGCCCCACACGGCGGTCGCGGCCAGGTCCTCGTTCACGCCGGGCACGAACTGCACGTGGCTCGCTTCCAAGTGGTTCTTCGCCTTCCACAGGGTCTCGTCGAGGCCGCCCAGCGGCGAGCCGCGGTAGCCCGAGACGAAACCGGCCGTGTTCAGGCCGGCGGCGGCGTCGCGCTCGCGCTGCATCATCGGCAGGCGTACCAGGGCCTGGATGCCGGACAGGAAGATGTTGCCGGTCTTGGCGGTGTATTTGTCGTCGAGGGTGACCGCAGTTAAAGCTGCGTTGTTCAGACGCGAGGCGTAATCCTGCGCGGGCTCGCGCGGCGCGACGGTATCGGGCATGTGAGTCTCCAAGCTTTGTAGTTGGTGTTGTCCCGCCGGGCTGGCGCACCGGGTAGGTGCTGGGCGCGGCGGGCGGGTGTCGCGGTCGGCGACGCATGGTGCAGACGAACCGCCAGCGGTTCATCGGTCGGCGTGGAGTGTATGGCCTTGCCGGCGTGAGGGGAAATACGGAATCGGGATGGGGGTATAAGAAAAACTGATACCAGTTATTCAAGAAGCTGAGCACCAGGCCATTGCCCATTCGTGCACAGCATTTCGGTGACTTCGCGCACCAGGCGGCTGATCGCGGAAGCCGCGTTCGTCAGCGGGATGTTGCGCGAGGCGCAGAGGGTCACCTTGCGCCGGATTGCCGGGCTGTGCACCGGCGTGGCGATCAGGGCGCCGCTGTCGATTTCCGCACGCAGCGGGGCCAGCGGCAGCAGGGTGGCGCCCATGTCGGCCAGCAGGGCCGATTTCAGGATCGCGATCGAGTTGATCTCGATGATGTTGGCCAGCGCCAGTCCCGCACTGCTGGCGGCCTGTTCGATCAGCGGGCGCACGCCATGCTGCTGGGCCGGCAGAATCAGGGTGGTCGCCAGGGCCGCGCCCAGGGTGATGGCCGGGCCTGGCGGCACCGGGCCCGCGCCGGCGCGGCAGATGTACATCAGGTCTTCCTCGACCAGCGGCGTGGTGTCGAAACCGGTCAGCTGGCCGTCGTCGAACAGGACGGCCAGGTTCAGCCGCCCGGATTTCAGCTGTTCGTTCAGGTTGCCCGAGATCTCCTCGGTCAACTGCAGCGTGATCTCGGGATAGGTGGCGCGCGCGGCGGTCAGCAGGGGCAGGGCCAGGGCGCCTGAAATACTGTGCGGCAGGCCGAGCGTGACGCTGCCCGAGGGGCGCGTGGTCGACTGCGTAACGGCCGAGCGGGCATCGGCGACCTGCTTCAGGATGGCCTGCGCGTGCTCGTAGAAAATCTTGCCAGCGTCGGTGCTGAGCACGCCGTGCGCGGAACGGTGCAGCAACTGGGCGCCGAGTTCTTCCTCCAGCTGGCGCAGCTGTTGCGTGAGCGCCGGCTGCGCCACGTGCAGCACCAGTGCGGCACGCGAGAGCGAGCCGTGATCGACGATGGCCACGAAATAGCGGAGCTGACGTAGTTCCATGAGGAATTATTTTGTGCTTGGTTGCAACACTTGATATACGGAAAGTTTATGTAAGGAAAGTAGGTTGTTATACTGCATGGTCCGTCACGGTGGCGGAGATTAACACATCGTCAGACCGTAGCATGCTCAAGAAAATCGATTCCTCCCAGCTGCGCGTGGGCATGGCCATCCACGATCTGGACTGCGGCTGGATGGAACATCCCTTCGTTCGCGCCAAGTTCGTGCTGACCAGCGAGGACGAGATCCGCAAGATCGTCAAGGCCGGCATCCGCCGCGTCGTCATCGATTGTTCCAGGGGACTGGACGTGGCCGAGGCGCCGACCCTGGCTGAAACCCAGGCCCAGACCGAGAAGGAGGTCGCGGAAATCGCGGCCAGGCCGGTCAAGCCGGCGCGCACCACGCTTGCCGACGAGATGCAGCGCGCGGTGAACATCCGGCGCCAGGCCGTCGGCCTAGTGCGCACGGTGATGCAGGATGCGCGCCTGGGCAAGGCGGTCGAGCTCGACAATGTGTCGCCGGTGGTGCAGAACATCACCGAATCGATCCTGCGCAATTCCGGCGCGCTGCTGGGGCTATTGCGCATCAAGACCAAGGACGACTACACCTTCCTCCATTCGGTGAGCGTGTGCACGCTGCTGGTGGCGTTCTGCCGCTCGCGCGGCATGGACGACGAGACGATCTACCAGGCCGGCATCGGCGGCCTGCTGCACGACACCGGCAAGGCGCTGGTGCCGGACCACATCCTGAACAAGGCCGGCCGCCTCACCGACGAGGAATTCGAGATCATCAGGAAGCATCCGCGCGACGGTTACGACATCCTGCGCCAGACCCCGGAAATTGGCCAGATCCCGCTCGACATCACGCTGCACCACCACGAGCGGCGCGACGGCAGCGGTTATCCGGACCGGCAGGCCGAGGGCCAGATCAGCGAACTGGCGCAGATGGCGGCCATCGTCGACGTCTACGACGCCATTACCTCGGACCGCTGCTACCACAAGGGCATGCCCGCGGCCGACGCGCTGCGCAAGATCTACGAGTGGAGCAAGTTCCACTTCAGCCCGTCGCTGACCCAGGAATTCATGCGCTGCGTCGGCATCTACCCGGTCGGCACCATGGTCATGCTGGAATCGGGCCGCCTGGGCGTGGTGGTCGAGCCGCACGAATCGAACCTGCTGACGCCGAAGGTCAACGTGTTCTTCAACACCCGCAGCCAGACCTACATCCGTCCCGAGCTGCTCGACCTGTCGCGTCCACTGGGCTTCGGCGGCGGCGACAAGATCGTGCGCCACGAGTCGCCCGAGAAGTGGCGCGTCGACCCGAACCGGTTCTTGCTGGTCGCTTAGAAAAACTCGGCGGTGTCGTTCGAGGCGATGGTCTGCAGCAGGCCGCGCTCGATCAGCTCGTCGTAGTGGCAGACCTGGTTGCGGCCGTGGGTCTTGGCGTAGTAGAGCGCCTGGTCGGCATGGCCGAGCGTGACCACCGGCGAATCGTAGGGGCTGATGCTGACGAAGCCGACGCTCACCGTCACCCGTCCCACCTGCGGGAAGTCGTGCGCTTCCACGTTCGCGCGGAAGCGGTCGATGATGCGGCGCGCGTTTTCCAGCGTGGTCGAGCGCAGCAGCACCACGAACTCCTCGCCGCCGAAGCGGAACACCCGGTCCTGGGCGCGGAACGAGGCCTGCAGCTGGTTGGCGATCAGGATCAGCACCTCGTCGCCGTACAGGTGGCCGAAGGTATCGTTGACGAGCTTGAAATGGTCGACGTCGACCACCGCCAGCCATTGTTTTTCCTGCGCATGATGCTGGCGCCGCTCGGGCTGACCCGGCAGCGGCGGATCCTGCTCGTGCGGGCACTGGAGCATGCGCGCCAGCTGGTCCTCGAAGGTCTTGCGGTTCAGGAGACCGGTAAGCGAATCGCGCTCGCTGTAGTCGAGCAGGTTCTGGAAATTGCGGTAGACGCCGACGATGCCGGTGACCATGTGGATGGTCTGCTCCGGAAAGGGCGCGCCGCGCACGATCTCGAGACAGGTATCGGCCTTTTCGCCGAACCAGATCGGCAGCCATAAAGTGCGCGTGCCGTCGGCAGCGACGGCTTCGGCGCTGGTCTCGCGCGCCGCCAGGCAGGCCGCCAGTTCGGGCAACGCCGTCAACGGCAAGTCCGGGATCGCGCCGTCGAGCGGTTCATGGATCCGGGCGCGGCCGCCGGCCTCGATGCTGGCGCGCGGCCGGACGTAACGCTGGCCGCCGAAGGTGGAGATGGACAACACCCGCGTCTGCGCGGCGGCGGCCAGTTCCTGCACTGCCGCGATTACCGAAACGTCGAGCATCGCGTGGTCGCGGTGGCCGGTCATGTCCACCATATGTTTCAGAAGGGAATCCATGTCATTCTCTGAAATGTAATCAACCCACTCGTCGCCCACGGCACGCTGCTGCTTGCTTACCGAAGTCGAAATTTCCGAAGAGCAAGCGAAACAGCATAATCTGTTTTTGCATTTACAGCAATAATCTCGTCGGCTTTTCGCCATGCTGCGTGGCGCCAGAACGCCAACTTTGCGCCCACGCAAAAATTGCCGCAAGTAAATGATTCCCATAGGAAAACTTGCGTGCAGTCAACTTGCCGTCCGGCATCAAAACGTATGATGAACTCACTGAAACGGAAACGACAAAGCAGCGTCAGCCGAGTCAGGGAAACACCTCCGTTTCAGGTTGTTCTTATAAACCACCATATGGAGTTTGTCATGAAAACGATCTTTACCGCTATCCAAGCTTTCGTTGCTGACGAAGACGGTGTGACTGCCATCGAGTATGGCCTGATCGCCGCCCTGGTCGGTGTCGCGATGGCCGGTGCGGCCACGCTGCTGGGTGATCAGATCGAAGCGACCTTCACCAACGTGAAAACCACGCTGGAAAATGCGCTGAAATAATCACTTGGTCTCGCCCTCCGGACTCCGGTCCGGAGGGCTTTTTTTTTGAGGAGCGCAATCATGCCCGTCCAGACCTGGCTCGACTTGATGCTGCTTGTTCTCGTCGTCGCCGCCGCGATCACCGACCTGGCGACCAGAAAAATCCCGAATCTCCTGCTGCTCGCTGCCTGGTGCGGCGTGCTGGGTCTGCACCTGTCCGGTGCAACCCCCGCTGGGGCGACCGGCAGCGCGCTGGCCGGCGCCGCCGTCGGCTTCGGCCTGTTCATCCCCTTGTACGCGCTGCGCGGCATGGCCGCCGGCGACGTCAAGCTGATGGCGACGGTTGGCCTGTTCCTTGGCCCCGCGCAAACCCTGCATGCCTGCGTCCTGGCCTGGTGCGCCGGCGGCCTGATGGCGCTCCTGATGATCCTGGCCACGCGCCGCTGGCAGCTGGCCTGTGCCAATCTGCGCCGGCTGCTGGTGGCGCTGTTACCCCTGCCATGGCAAGCACGGCTGTACCTTGGTCCGGCACCGGATGGGGCAGGGCCGAAGAGCGCGGGTTCGATGCCGTACGGCCTGGCGATCGCCCTCAGTACGCTCTGGCTGCTGGCGCAGCGCTACCACGGCTGAGCCGCCAGCTTGCTTCATCTCAAGGGGCCCTGGGAGCCCGTCGCTAGAATCATTTCAATGACTTTAGGAAATATTTTACTGTCAGCAAGGAGAATGCCATGATCGAAACGCTGTCGTTTGGCTCGGCCGAGCATGGCGCCGCGGCGCCGGCCGTTATGGCCGGACGCATGCCGGCTGCGCCGCCGGGCGAGCTGGAGGTGGCGGCGATCCTGCCGCGCCAGGCGAAGTCCGTCAGCGATACCGGGCTCGATGCACGCCTGGTCTGTGCGCTGATGCTCAAGACCCTGCATGCGAACGGCCGCGCGCCCCTGCCTCTGCTCGCGGGCAAACTCAAGCTGTCGGTCAGCGTGCTGCGCGAAGTGTTGGCCAGCCTGATGGCCGAGCAGCACGTCGAAGTGGCCTGGTGCGGCGAATCCGACATCGACGTCCAGTACCAATTGACGCCGATCGGCCAGCGCGCCGCGCTCGACTGCCTGGCCGAATGCCGCTATATCGGTCCGGCGCCGGACCGATATAGC
>DNCF01000343.1:0-6046 GCA_003484545.1 Massilia sp.
GGGGCGTGCGGGAACCCTGCTGGGCCTGTGCGCCGGCCGCGGCCGCGAGCAGGGCGCCAAGGGCAAGCCAAAGCTTGAATGTCATGGTCTATCCTCGAAATCGGTAACAGGGGTGCGCGTGCGCGCACCGAAGCCAGGGACGGACGCCGGCGGCAGCTAGCCGCGGATGAACCGTCCCGTTCGATCAGGCGGATTTATTGCCTGGGAGGACGCTGGAGACCGTCGGGGATGAAGCCTGCGAGCAGGTCGGCGGGGGGCACGCGCACCGCCTCGGAACCGTCGAGGAAAGGCAGGGAGAGGGAAAAGGAAGGCGGCGCCACCGCGCCAGCACAGAATGCCGAGCAGGCGCTGCAGGACGAATGCGACAGCTTGCCGGCCTTGGCCTGGGAGGCGTCGTCGACGCCGCCGGTGTCGGCAGCGGCGTGGACCGCGGCGCCGTGATGGCTGGCATGGGCGCCGTGATGGGCGTGGGCATCGGTGGGCGCGGCCAAAGCCGCATGTGCGCCATGGGCGCCATGTGAGCCATGCGGCGCGTGCGCGCTTGCTTGTGCGCCGGTCGGTTGTGGAACCGGCGCGCACGACATGTTGATGGACGCCGCCGCCGCGTGCAGCGGCAGCGCGGCCATCAGGAGCCAGATCAGCAATGTCGTGAGCAGACGGTTCATAGGTCAAATGAGTATAGCATGGCAGTTTTCGTGTAGTAACAAGTTTCTATTTGACGGAAGTCAAGTCGTCGGCGGGGCCAGGCCGGGATACTCGCCTTCCGCCCTGGCGACCGTGTCTTCAGGCGGCCTCGACGGCCATCCTGCGCGCGGCGGGAGCAAAACTTGTCCATCGGTTAAACTAGCAGACCCGATAGTACGTTGGACGGGCCGCGCCCCGGGTCTTGCGATAACATTGCCTGGCCCGCCATCCCGAGGTACTTCTGGATAGCCATATCATTTAAGGAAGCAACATGAGCAGTAACACCAAGCGCGACGACAACGACGATACCCAACTGCGCGCTGACGCGCTCGAATACCACCGCAGCCCGGTGCGCGGCAAGATCGAAGTGGTCGCGACCAAACCCCTGTCGAACCAGCGCGACCTGTCGCTGGCCTATTCGCCGGGCGTGGCCTATGCCTGCGAGGAAATCGCAGCCGACCCGGCAACCGCCGCCGACTATACCTCGCGCGCCAACCTGGTGGCCGTGATCACCAACGGCACCGCCGTGCTCGGCCTGGGCAACATCGGCCCCCTGGCCTCGAAGCCGGTGATGGAAGGGAAAGGCTGCCTGTTCAAGAAGTTCGCCGGCGTCGACGTGTTCGACCTGGAACTGGCGGAGAACGACCCGGACAAGCTGGTCGACGCCATCGCCATGCTCGAGCCCACGGTCGGCGGCATCAACCTCGAGGACATCAAGGCGCCCGAGTGCTTCTACATCGAGAAGAAGCTGCGCGAGCGCATGAACATCCCGGTCTTCCACGACGACCAGCACGGCACCGCGATCATTTCCAGCGCGGCGCTGATCAACGCCCTGAAAGTGGTCGGCAAGGAGATCGGCGCGATCAAGCTGGCCGCTTCCGGCGCCGGCGCCGCGGCCATCGCCTGCCTCGACATGATGGTGAGCCTGGGCGTCAAGCAGGAAAACATCTTCGTCACCGACTCGAAGGGCGTGATCTGGCAGGGCCGCGAGGCCAACATGGAAGCCAACAAGGCCCGTTATGCCCAGGATACCTCGGCCCGCACGCTGGCCGACATCGTGAACGGCGCCGACGTCTTCCTCGGCTGCTCGACCGCTGGCGTGCTGAGCGCCGAGATGGTCAAGACCATGGCCGAGCGTCCCGTGATCCTGGCCCTGGCCAATCCGGAACCGGAAATCCGTCCGGAAGTGGCCAAGGCCGCGCGTCCGGACTGCATCGTCGCCACCGGCCGTTCGGACTACCCGAACCAGGTCAACAACGTCCTGTGCTTCCCCTACATCTTCCGCGGCGCCCTGGACTGCGGCGCGACCCGCATCACCGACGAGATGAAGCTGGCCTGCGTCGGCGCGATCGCGCGCCTGGCCGAGGCCGAAGCCAACGACACCGTGGCCGAAGCCTACGCCGGCCAGGACCTGAGCTTCGGTCCCGACTACATCATCCCGAAACCCTTTGATCCGCGCCTGATGGCGGCGATCGCGCCCGCCGTCGCCGAAGCCGCGGCACGCTCCGGCGTCGCCACGCGTCCGATCGAGGACATGGACGCCTACCGCGCGCGCCTGGGCGAGATGATCTACCACACCGGCTTCTTCATGAAGCCCGTCTTCGCCAAGGCCAAGGCCAGCCTGCGCCGGGTCGCCTACGCCGAAGGCACGGACGCGCGCGTGCTGCGCGCGGTGCAGACCGTGGTCGACGAAGGCCTGGCCAAGCCGGTCCTGATCGGCACTGCGGCCGCCGTGGAGCAGGCCGTCAGGCAGTCCGGCCTGCGCCTGAAGCGCGACGTCGACTACGAGCTGGCCGAGCCGGCCGGCAGCGGCGACGCCACCCTGCAGGGCACGCGCCTGCTGCAGTCGGGCGAGGTCGACGCCCTGATCTGCGGCATGCAGGGCAGCTACGACAGCCACCTGACCCACGTGCGCGACGTGATCGGCACCGCGCCGGGCGTCGGCGTGCTGGCGGCGATGAACGCCCTGGTGCTGGACAAGCTGACCCTGTTCATCACCGACACCTACGTCAACGACAATCCGACGGCCCAGGAACTGGCCGACATCACGCGCCTGGCGGCGACCGAGCTGCGCCACTTCGGCCTGGAACCGAAGGCCGCACTGCTGTCGCACTCGATCTTCGGCTCGTCCGAGCGTCCGTCGGCGCGCAAGATGCGCGAAGCGCGTGAGCTGCTGGCGCAAAGCGCGCCGGAACTGGCCCTGATCGGCGAAGTGCATGGCGACGCCGCGCTGTCCGAGGAAATCCGCCGCCTGTACCAGCCGGCGGGCGCGCAGGCGGGCGGCTTTGCGGGCAGCGCGAACCTGCTGGTCATGCCGTCGCTCGACGCCGCGAACATCCTGTTCAACGTGCTGAAAGTCGCGGCGGGCAAGGGCGTGACCGTCGGTCCGATCCTGCTGGGCGCGGCAAAGCCCGTTCACATCCTCAGCCCGAGCGCGACCGTCCGCCGCATCGTCAACATGACGGCGCTGGCCGTGGCCGGCGTGCGCTGACCCGGAAACGCACGCCGGTCATGCCGGCGTGCGCTTGCCGGCGTGCGCTCGCTGGCAGCGAATCCGTGGTGAAGCCGCCGCGCAGCCGCGGCGTACCGAAAAAGCGCATGGCGGTCACGTCTTCGGCGCTGGCCATGTCCTGGGGACGTGGAATGAGGAGCTGCAAGCGGCAGCTGGCCGAAGGCGCTGTCACGACGCTGGCCGAGAAACTGGCGAGGTAGGTAGCGAAGCATCCACGCAACCTGGCAGCACTGCTTGCGCTTGGTGCGCAAACGCGGTAATGTTCAACATACTTAACATTATTAGGACTCGTCATGCGTCTATCCGAGATTGGAGCGCGAATCAGGAAACAACGGTCGGACCTGGGGCTGACGCAGGAACAGCTCGCCAGGCTGACAGAGCTGTCTCGTACGACGATCAATCAATTAGAGAATGGAACATTGAGCGATCTCGGCTACGCCAAGCTGTCGCATGTTCTTGGGATATTAGGGCTGGATTTGCAGGCTGAGCCAGCAAAAGGCCTGAACCATGCGCTCGCCGTGGCCGCGAGAACGGCCAGCACCAGCTACAAGACCCCGCTTTCGCCGGAGGTTCTGGCGCAAATGCTGGAGTCGGGCGAAGCGCGCCCCGAGTTTCGGCCCCACTTGATGACGTTGCTGGACGAGACGCCGCTGCCTGTCGTCGTAAAAGCCGTGTACGAAGCCGCGCAAAACTCGTCCACCGCGACACCGCGAAAAATGATCCGGCATCTCGCAAGCTGGGCTAACGAACTGCATGCTCACCGAACAGTATGGGGTTGAACCAGCCGGAAAACTGGAAGGGACTGTTCCGGCACGCGCTGTCGCTGATCGACGACGTACTCGAGCGTGGTACGAAGAACCTGTACTGGACGTTCGGCGGCGGGACAGTGCTGATGTTGCGACATAATCATCGCTTCAGTAAGGATATCGACATATTCGTTCCAGATCCGCAAGCGCTCGGTGATGTCAGTCCGCGCTTGAGTTCACGTGCCGAGAGCCTGACCACCGATTACACGGAAGCGGCAAATTTCGTCAAATTGTTTTTGGCCGAAGGCGAGATCGATTTCGTGGCATCGCCGAACCTGACCAGGGATCCCTACGTTCTTCAGGAACTGTTGGGGCGAGAAGTAAAAGTCGAGACATCCGCCGAGATCATCGCTAAAAAATTCTGGCATCGGGGCAATCGGCTGACCGCGCGTGACATGTTCGACTTCGCGCTGGTCGCAGAGAAGGAGCCCGAGGCGCTGGAAGCGGCAGGCGGGTTCCTGGTCAAGCATATCGATACCATCCTGGTCCAGCTCGAAAAGAACGCCGAGCAGCTCAAAATGCAGTTTGAGGCCATTGCCACCCTGGACTACACACCGACGTACGAGTACGCCGCGGGTGTGTTAAGAGAGCGACTGTCGGCTTTTAGTGCCGCAATCCAGAATGGGGCTGCGTCCGGTTCCCGGCCGTAGCGCATCAGTACAAAAAAGGAAGGGCGAGGGAGCTCGCGCGGCCGCTGCCCTGGTAATCCCGCGCGGCGCGTCCACTGGCGAACACCGGCGCCCGAAAAGCGGGGCTTGCCGCCCGCCGGCCTCAGAGGAAAGACTTGGCCTGGGCCAGCACCGTATCGCAGGCCTTTTTCGTGACCTCAGCCGCCAGGCCGCCGCCGCCCAGGTCCAGCAAATTGCCGTTACTGCCGTGCAGCAGACCCTTCTGCCCGTCGCTGTAGCCAGGGTCCTTGGTCTCGCTGCCGCCGGGGAGCTTGCCCATCAGCTGGTCCTTGACCGAGGACGCGCCTTCGCCGCTCAGGTAATTATTGCCGATGCAGTACTGCAGTAGCCCGGCGACATTCCCCATGCTGCCGGACGTCATGGGCTCGCTCGCCATGCCGGCCAAGCCTTTCAAGCCGCTGCCGTGGCCGCCCTTGTTCAGCAATCCTTCGACCTGGGCATCCGCACCGAGCGGCAGGAGCGTTGCGGCGAACACCAGGGGCGCCAGCCCCGACATCACATGTTTCATCATGCACCTCCGCGGAGTCTCGCCGACATGGTCAGCCCGGAACGCCGTGCGCGCAATGGGGCCTTGGTCCGATTCCCGGCGCCCATCGTTGGCGGTACGGCTTTGGTCCAATTGCTTGCGGACGACGGTTTGCATACGTTCGGGCGGAGGGAGGAGAAAGCGGTGTCCAAGAGAACGAGCCCAGTGTCCATCGCGGCGCTCAAATCGGCGTTCTCCGTTGGCTTGATCCTTGCTGGACTCGCAGGGTGCGCAACGGCGCCGCTGACGGTGGACGATGGCCGTCCGCTGGACAGCCGGCTCATCGCGAACATGAGGAGCTTCAGCGACGCGGCCATCTCCGTCCGGCCGGCCATCGTACGTTCGGCCGCCGCCGCCGACAGCGGCTGCGCCAGCGAGTACGAATTGCCGTTCGACGCCATGACCACCTATGGCCTCGACGACGACATGCGCGTGGCCTGGGTGCGCGCACTGGGCCTGGACGAAAACCTGACGGTGATCGCCGCCGATCCGTCGTCCGGCCTGCGCGCCGGGGACGTGCTCGTCGAAGTCGACGGTTACAAAAGCGGCAACAAGCTTCGGATGGCGGAAAGGCTGGTGGAAGCGCGCGACCGGGGCGAGCCTTTCAGGCTGAAGCTCGGCTCCGGCGAGGAGGTGGCGGTGTCGCCGTTCAGGCTGTGCCGCGGCCGGGTGCTGGTCGCACCGCCGCTCGATCCGGCGCTTCAGCGTTATCACTGGACCGAGTCCGTGCATCCGCTCGAGATCTTTCATCAGCCGTTGAGCGCGGATGAAGCGGAATGGATCGTGTTGTGGACGCAGGGGCATGCCTCCGGATTGGTCGACTTTCCGG
>DNCF01000343.1:6235-6386 GCA_003484545.1 Massilia sp.
TCGTGTTGTGGACGCAGGGGCTGTCCGAGGGGGGCGGCGCGCGCATGAAAACCTACGCCTTCATGGTTGGCACGTTCAAATGGCTCTCCGTGCTGGGGCTGGGATTTGCCACCAGCAGCGCGGTCGCATCGGCGCGCGCAGGCGCCGCCGC
>DNCF01000130.1 GCA_003484545.1 Massilia sp.
TCAACGCCAGCGGCGCCCGGCATGCTGCTCCAGGGTCCGCCACTGGTCGCGCGCGGCGAACTGGAGGCGGCGTGTGCGCAGGGCCGAGCGGATCGACATCAGGAGCACTTCGCGCGAGGTCGGCCGTTCGACCAGCGTGATGTTGCCGATCCGCGCCAGGCGCGCGAAACGGTTGCTGTCGACCCTGGACAAGTCCGGGCCCGCCAGCGTCAGCAGCGGCAGGTCGGACCATGCCGGCTGACGCCGCAGGCTGGCGTCCAGGCCTTCCAGCGAACAGCGGTCCAGCCCTTCCTCGGTGATGATGGCGCACCAGGCCTGTTCGTCCAGGCAGGCATAGAAACCGGCGGCGTCGGCGCATGCGCGCATCTCGACGCCTTCGTCTTCCAGCATGCGGCCGAGCGCAGCGGCGTCGCCGTCGACCGGCGCGAACACGACGACGCGGGCGGTGCCGGCCTCAGGTCTCAAGGTTCGCCACTCCCACCTCGTCCACCGGCACGCCGATGCGTCCGCCGATCTCGATGCCGGCATCGGTCAGGCGCAGTTCGCGCACGTCATGCTCGTGACGGCCATCGCGCCGTTTCAGGGCGCAGATCGCCTTGTGGACCACGTTGTCGTGCTCGTAGTAGCGCAAGGAGATGATGTTGTCGGTGATGATGCTCAGCGCATCCGGTTCCTTCGAGGTATCGAGGCGGGCCGAATGGGCGCCGATGATGATCGAGGTCACGTTCATGTTGCTCAGGTACGAGAACAGCTCGTTCATCTGCAGCAGCAGCGACTTCTCTTCCCGGATCACGTCGAGGTAGGAATTGATGCAGTCGATGATGATGAGGCGCGCGCCCCGGTCCTCGACGATACGTCGGACGCTCCAGATGAATTCGCCGGGCGAGATGCGCGAGGGATTGACGCGGCGCAGGTGGAAGCGGCGCCGCTCCTCGGAAGCGGCATCCTGGTGCATGTGCTCGACCATGCGCGAGCGCAGGGTGCTCTCGGATTCGTCGAAGCTGAAGTAGCCGACGTGGCAGCCGCTCTGCACCGCGGACAAGGCGTATTGCAGGGCCACGGTCGATTTGCCGACGCCCGAAGGGCCGACGATCATGGTCGAACTGCCGGCGGTGAGCGCGCCGCCGACCAGGCGGTCGAGATTGGCGACGTTGCTGGCGATGTCGAGGGCATCGTCGTCGCGCTGGTGCTCCTGCGCGATCAGGCTGGGGAAGACCAGAATCTCGCTCTTCTGGATCGCGTAGTCGTGCCAGCCGCTCTGGAAGTCGCCGCCGCGCAGCTTGACGACGCGCATGCGCCGGCGCGCGGCACCGAAGCTGCGCTCGAGCTGCTCGAGCGTGACCACGCCGTGCACGGCGCTCTGCAACTCGTACTCGCGGCCGTCGGCCGTCAGGTCGTCGAGCATCATGACCGTGGCCCCGAGCGCGGACAACCGCTGGCGCAGGTCGATGATCTGGCGCCGGTAATGCGCGCTGTCGCGTGCCAGCAGGCGCACCTCGACCATCGAGTCGATGACGACGTGCACGGCGCCGCTGGCGGTGATGGTGTCGGCGATGCGGCTCACCAGTGCGGACAATTCGGTGTCGGTCGGCAGCAGGATCGTCTGTGCGGACGCCGCCTCCGGCGGCAAGGGCATGATTTCCTCGATGTCGATGCCGTCGAGGGACCAGCCGTGGCTGTTCGCGGTCGCCAGCAGCTCGACGCGGCTTTCGGACAAGGTGACATACAGGCAGCGCTGGCCCAGCGATGCGGCATGGATCAGGTAACGCAGGCCCAGGGTGGTCTTCCCGGTGCCGGGCCGGCCTTCGATCAGGTGGACCCGCTGGCGGATCAGGCCGCCACGCAGGATGGCATCCAGCTCGGGAATGCCGGTGGGAACACGTTCAATATCGAGATTCATGGCTGCCTTTGCGTAAGAATGATGGTTCGCTCCAGCTAACGATCAATGTATGTCATGACATTCTAGTTCATGCACCTTGAATTTGTTATTCTTGTAATAACAATGGTGCGCGGCAATAAAATGCCTGGCGCGGCACACATCGGGGATGGGACTGCCGCTACAATGCGGCATCATGCCGGCACCGGCCGGGACAGCATCCAGGGCTTCGGCACACACGATGAAAACGCGCCCCTACCTCTCCGACATCAGCCTCAAGCCCTCGGCCCAGGCCCAGGCCGGCAGGTTTCCGTTCTCCCTGCCGGTGGTGCGCTCGCTGGGCCACCTGGCCCTGCATCCGCAGGTGACCTTCTTTGTCGGCGAGAACGGCTCGGGCAAGTCCACGCTGCTGGAAGCGATCGCGGTGGCGATGGGTTTCAATGCCGAGGGCGGCAGCCGCAACTTCCGTTTCGCCACCCGTGAATCGCATTCGAGCCTGCACGAGCACCTGCGCCTGGCGCGCGGCATCACGCTGCCGCGCGACGGCTTCTTCCTGCGCGCGGAAAGCTTCTTCAACGTCAGTACCGAGATCGAGCGGCTGGACCGCGACGGCCCCGGTCTCCTCGCTTCCTACGGCGGCAAGGCGCTGCACGAGCAGTCGCACGGCGAGGCCTTCCTGAGCCTGTTCATGGAGCGATTCAGAGGCAACAGCTTCTACGTCCTCGACGAACCCGAAGCCGCCCTCTCCCCGCAGCGCCAGCTCGCCATGCTCAGCCGCCTGCACGACCTGGTCCAGGACGGCAGCCAGTTCCTGATCGCGACCCATTCGCCGATCCTGATGGCCTACCCGCACGCATGGATCTACGAATGCGGCGCGCAAGGAATCCGCAAGGTGGCGTACGAGGACACCGAGCACTACCGCGTGATGCACGACTTCATCGCCAACCCGCAGCGCATGCTGAAGGTGCTGCTGGAACCGTGAATTCCGCCGGCGGCTAACGCAAACGGATCTCCGCCACCATCTCCTGGTTGCAGTCGATGCCGATCTCCACGAAACCGAAGCTCTTGTAGAAGGCGCTGGCGCGCGCGTTGTGCGGGTGGTAGCAGATGTTGATGACCTCGACGTCCGGCGCCGCCTTGATCTCTTCGAGCAGGAGTTCCATCGCGCGCCGGCCGATGCCCTGCGACTGCAACGGGAAGTCGACCATGAAGCGGTAGATGCCGTAGTAGCCGGGCCGGCCGTCGTCGGCGCGGTTGTACATCGCAAAGCCGACCGGACGCTCGTCCTGGTAGATCGCGCGCGGCACGAGGCAGTCATGAAACTTCGCCTGCGCGATCGAATAGGCGTTCGTGTGCAGCAGGTCGCGCTGGTGCGCGGGCAGCTCCATGTCCATCAGCGTCTCGAAGTTTTCTTCGGTGACGTCGCGCAGAGTGATCGTCATGGTGTTACACGTCCAGGTGCGAAATGAGCAGCTTGCGCTTCTCGATATCGCCATCCTGCTCGGCCTGGGCGCCGAGCGAGATCCCGACCGCCATGATGTCGATGAGGAGCAGCTGCAGGATGCGCGAGATCATCGACAGGAAGGTGGTGCTGTCCTCGGTGTGGTCGACCGCCAGGCAGACGTTGGCTTTCTTCGCCAGCGCCGACTTGCTGCTGGTGATGGCGATCACGCTGGCGCCGGCATGGCGCGCGGCATCCACCGCCGCCAGCAGCTCGGGCGCCTGGCCCGCCGTCGAGATCGCGACCACCACGTCGTTGGGTTTGAGCAGTTCGGCCGCCAGCTGGAACAGGTGGGCGTCGCCGTGCGCCGTGGTCGGGATGCGGAAGCGGAAGAATTTGTGCTGGCCGTCGAGCGCCACCACGCGCGCATTGCCCATCGCGTAGAACTCGACCTTGTTCGCGCGGCGCAGCATCTCGATGGCGCGGTCGATCGCGTGCACGTCGAGCCCGTCGCGGAACTTCAGGATGGCGGAGACCGTGTTGTCGATCACCTTGGCCGACAAATCGTGGGTGCTGTCGCTCATGCGCACCTGGCTGTGGCGCACCGGGATCGAGCCGGTCAGGCTGCCGGCGAACTTCAGCTTGAATTCGGCCAGGCCCTGGAAGCCGAGCGAGCGGCAGAAGCGGATCACGGTGGGCTGGCTCACGTCCGCCAGGCGCGCGATCTCGGCGATCGGCTCGGACAGGACTTTCCTCGGATGCTCCAGCACCAGGGCGGCCACCCGCTGCTCGGCCGGCGACAGTTCGTGCTGCAGGTGCTGGACGCGCTCCATCAGCGTGTTCGCGCCGCTGCGCCCGCGCAGGTGTTCGGACAAGATCGTCGACACGCCGCGCAGCGCCGGGTTCGGCGTCATGATGACGTAGGTCGGGATCGCGGCCAGGTAATCGCTGAAGCGTCCTTTCGCTTCGAAGCGGGCGCGGAACGGCGACGTCGCGAACCACTGCGCGATGCGCGGCACGATGCCGCCGCCGATGAAGATGCCGCCGAAGGCGCCCAGCGTCACCGCCAGGTTGGCCGCCGCGCCGCCGAGCATGCCGGCGAAGCATTCGAGCACTTCCAGGCAGAGCGCGTCCTTGTCCTCGAGCGCGCAGGCGACGATCTCGGCCGCAGTACGGGCCGGCGCATCCACGCCGTTGCGCTCGGCCAGCGCGCGGTAGACCAGCTCCATGCCGGGACCGGACAGGATGCGCTCGTTCGAGACGTGCGGCCACTCGCGCCAGGCGTACTGCAGGATCGCGAACTCGCGCTCGTCGCTTGGTGCGAAGTTCACGTGACCGCCTTCGCTGCCGAGGGTGATGAAGCCGTCCGCGGTCGGGATCACGCCCGATACGCCGAGACCAGTGCCGGCGCCGAGCACGCCCGCCACCGCATGCGGCGCCGGCTTGCCGCCGCCGACCTGCAGCACGTCGTCGGCGCCGAGGCCAGGGAGCGCCATCGCCAGCGCGGTGAAGTCGTTGACGATCAGGAGGGTCGACCAGCCCATGGTCCTGCGCACCTCGTCGGTGGAGAACTGCCAGTCGCGGTTGGTCATGCGCACCAGGTCGCCGCTGATCGGGTTGGCCATCGCAAAGGCCGCGTGCGCGATGCGTTCGCCGCCATGCTCGCCGAGATAGGCGGTCAAGAGCGGGACGATGCCGCCGTAGTCGTCGCAGCGCAGGACCGCGGTCTGGCGCAGCACGCCGGGCGCCGTCTCGAGCGCAAAGCGGGCATGGGTGGCGCCGATGTCGGCCAGCAGGCGCGGACCGTCGGCGTAGGAAGCACGGCTGTTCTTGTGTTCGTTATCTGGTACGGTGCTCATTTCATGACTGCTGGGATACCTCTGGAGCCATACAGCATAGCATTGTTTGATTGCTACCAGATGGGTATCTGCGGCCCGGCCCCACATCGCTGCACGGCGGGCGCGCTATCGTCCCAGTAGCCGATCACAGGCTCCTAGCCCTCCCTCTTCGGCTCACAGGAGTAGGAACGTTCCTGTTCGTGGAACACGGTCACGCTGGTCAGCGTACCCGCGCCGTCATATCCGAGGCCGATCGTCTGCTTGTCCGGCATGATCAGGGTCAGCGACATCGTACGGCCGGCATCGTCGAAGGTGAACATCTCGGTCTCCGCGCCCGTGATGTCGAACTTCGTGCCGCCGATCTTCAACACATCGCCGTCGATCTCGACATCGGTGTCGCGGCGCACCAGCAGGTTCGTGGTGTCGAGGCAACTGACCGTCTGCGTCTTCGCGCCGAGGAGGCCCGAGAACACGGCGCGCAGCGGCCTGGCGCTCAGTTTGTCGATGCCGCCGACCTCGCTGCACATGAGGCCGATGTCATCGCGATTGATGACGGCACTGCCCTTGCTGCCTTCGGCGGACTGCAGCAACAGGTCGCCGCCCTTGGCTTCGTCGACCGAAAACATGAACATCGCGCCGTAGCCACCGTCCTTCTCGCGTTGGCGCGTCAGCATGACCTTCCTGGCCTCGCGGAAATCGAGTTCCATGCCGCTGGAGGATGCCTTGCCGTCGGCGCCGACCTTGATCGTGGCATCCATCTTGCGCAGGTCGGGCTTGCGCATGCAGGCGCCGCTGTAATCGCCGGCCACGAGCGGACCGACCACCTTCCAGTAATCGACTGTTGGTGCCGGTGGCGCCTCCTCGGCCTGGATGTCGGTCTCGACCTGTTCGCCGCCCTCTGCCTGCGCCTGCGCCTGGGTTTCGTCTGCGTCAGCGGATTCGTCCTTGTCCTTGCTGCAGGCAACCAGCAGGAGGGAAAGCGTGAGGGCGGACAGCAATGCGGTGCGGCGAATCATGAGTGGCTCCAATGGATGAGAGCCCTCACGCTAGCACAGTAATTATCTTTTTTTCAATGCGACGCGAATAATCGTGCTACCGGCGGCGGGACCTTCAACGCGGATACACGAATCCCGTCCGGATATCCATCGGCACCAGCTTGCCGCCCTCGCGCACCATCAGCCGCTGCGGCGGCTCCTCGCCTGCCAGCGCGCGCCAGAAGACGGGCAGGCCTTCGCCCTTGCGCAGCAACTCGTCGGTGCGTTCGAACACGTTGTTGCAGCCGGTGGCCTTGATCAGCGCCTGCACGACAGCGACCTTCCACAGGTCGACGCCGGCGGCGTTGAACTGGCAGACCAGGTAGCCGGTGGCGCCGCCATAACCGTGCACCAGCAGGCCCGGCAAGCCGTCCTGTTCGCCATCGACCAGTTGCACCAGCGCCTGCGGATCGGCGTCCCGCAGCGTATCGGCGCGGCGCTCGACGGCGGCCTGCACGCGCCGCTTGACCAGCGCGTGGTCGACCGGTTCGTCCTCGCGCAGGGTCCAGACGCGGGCGGCGATCTGCGACTTGGCGTTGTAGGCGGCGCGCGCCAGGAAGCGGCGCGACGAAGACTGCACGATCGCCGTGGCGCCCGGCTTGTTGCGTTCCTGCGGCTTGCCGTCGACCTTCTCGATGGCGGACAGGTAGATCCAGGGATCGCCGGCAAGGATGCTTTTTTCCTTGCCCTGTTTGATGGTGATGATGAGCATGTGGGGCTTTCGTTTTCAGGGGCGGGATGATACAGCAAGCCGCCCCTGCCCTTTGCTTACCTCTTCGCCGCCAGGCCCTTCAGCAGCGCCTCGTGGAAAGCCTTCGGGTCCTGCATCTGCGGCGCGTGGCCCATGTCCGGGAAGGTCACCAGGGTCGCCTTCGGGATCGCCTTCGCGGTCTTCTGCGCCAGCTCCGGATAATTCCCGAGTTTCGGGCGCAGCGCTTCCGGCGCGGCGTCCTTGCCGATCGCGGTCGTGTCCTTCAGGCCGATCAGGAGCAGGGTCGGCATCGTCAGCAGCGGGAATTCGTAGACCACCGGCTGGGTGTAGATCATGTCGTACAGCAGGGCCGAATTCCAGGCGACGATCTCCTTGCCCGGGCCGCGGTACATCCCGGCCAGCATCTGCACCCAGGGTTCGTATTCCGGCTTCCACTGGTTGACGTAATAGGTCGCCTTCTCGTAGTTGCGGATCCGGTCGGCCGTGGTCTGCAGCTCGCGCTGGTACCACTTGTCGACGCCCAGCGACGGCACGCCCAGCGCCTTCCAGTCTTCCAGGCCGATCGGGTTGACCAGCACCAGCTGCTCGGTCTGCTGCGGGAACATCAGGCCGTAGCGCACCGCCAGCATGCCGCCGGTCGAGTGGCCCATGATGGTCGCGTTCCTGACGCCGATCGATTCCAGCAACGCGCGCGTGTTCTCGGCCAGTTGCTGGAAGGTGTACTGGTAGTGCTGGGGCTTGCTCGACTTGCAGAAGCCGACCTGGTCCGGCACCACCACGCGGTAGCCGGCGCTTGCCAGCGCCTTCATGCTGCCTTCCCAGGTCGCGCCGCAGAAGTTCTTGCCGTGCATGAGAACGACGGTACGGCCATTGGCCTTGCCCTGCGGCGCGATGTCCATGTAGGCCATGTGCAGCTTCAGGCCCTGCGAGGTGAAGTTGAATTGCTTGACCGGCGCCGGGTAGTCGAAGCCTTCGAGTTCGGGGCCGTAGGCGGGCTCCTTGGCCGATGCGTCGGCGGCGTGGGCAGCGGTCAGCGAGGCCAGGGAAAAGGCGATGGCCGAGGCGATACGGCAGGTGCGATGGAGCGTCATGGCAATGGCGGTCGGGTTGTCGGAGAGTCAAAGTCTAGCCGATAACCCGAGCCGCGATGCGCCACGCAGGGTCAGTTCAAGCCGATCAGCGCCAGCTTGGCCGTCACCGGGAACTGCACCTTGCCGTTCTTGACCACGGCCGTCGTGCCCGTGTACCAGTCGCGCACGGTCTGGCCGTCCATGAACACGCCGGCCACCGGCACGGCGGTCGGTTTGTCCGCCGGCAGGTCGAGGGCGACGACCACGCGGTCGTTGGCGTCCTTCGTTTCCCAGGTGCGCTTGAAGGTGTAGGGGTAGTGCTGGATCATCTGGTGCACGCCGGCGCCGACGGCCGGGTGGGCCTGGCGGAAACGGCCCAGCTTGAGCCAGTGCTCGCGCACGTCGCGCACGCGGTTCAGGCCGCGCTGGGCGTTCGAGGCCAGCTCGTCCCAGTTCATGAAGGAGCGCAGCGTGGCGTCGCCCTCGGCGCCCTCCACTTTCAACAGGCGCGCGGTCTCGTCGCCGTAGTAGATCTGGGCGGCGCCCGGCGCCAGCAGCAGCTTGGTGGCGGTCTCGTAGGGACGCTCGCGCATCGGGTCGTAGGGCGCGCCGTCGTCGTGCGAGCTGAGGTAGTTCAGCACCGAGGAATCCTTCATCGGGCCATGCAGCGCCTTCGAATATTCGCTGAACAGCTGCTCGTAGCTGTTGACGGCGTCGGTCTTCATCGCGAAGTTGATCAGGCTGTCGAAGCCCTGCTTCGGATAATCGACCTTCATGCCGCCCAGGTCGTAGGCATGGCCGTGCTGGATCGCATAGCCGTAGACTTCGGCCGTCATGTAGAACGGCGTGTCGTCCAGCTTCTTCGACGGATTGGCGCGCTTCCAGTCCTCGTAGGCTGCGCTCGCGACCTTCTTGAGGTCTTTCCACACGCCCGGCTCGGTGTGCTTGACGGTGTCCGCGCGGAAGCCGTCGAAGCCATACTTGCGCACCCAGTCGGCGTGCCATTTCATCAGGTAGTAGCGCGGCGCGCGCGGGTAGCCGGTGCGCTTGAAGAAGTCGTCCAGCTCCTTCACCTCGCGTTCGTAGCGCCCTTCCTTCTTCCACTTTTCGACCAGCATCGGCGGCAGCGCGACGGCCTTGTTGCTGTCGGTGCGGATGTCCGGCAGGTTCTTCACCAGCGTGCAGTCGATGGTGCCGCGCGCGTCCTTGAAGTTGCAGGTCGGGCCGGTCCGCACCCAGTCGGCCGGCCACACCGGGTCCTTGTCCGTCACCGGGCCGGTGTGGTTCATCACCACGTCGAGCAGCACGCGGATGCCGTGGGCGTGGGCGGTGTCGACCAGGGTACGCATGTCTTCCTCGGTGCCGAGGTTGGCGTCGACCGCCGTGAAGTCGCGCGCCCAATAGCCGTGGAAGCCATAGCTCCTGCCTGTGCCCTCGTCGGTGCTGCCGTGGATCTGCTCGACCGGAGGCGTGATCCAGATCGCGCTCACGCCCAGCTCGTTGAAGTAGCCTTCCTTGATCTTGGCCGTGATGCCCGCCAGGTCCCCGCCCATGTAACCGCGCAGCTTGGCCGCATCCTTCGCCCGGCCGTAGGCCAGGTCGTTGCCGGGGTCGCCGTTGTTGAAACGGTCCGTCAGCAGGAAGTAGACGGTCGCGTTCTCCCAGACGAAGGGCTGGCTTGGGGCCGACCAGGGCGCCTTGATCTGGGCCTGGGCCGAGGTCTGGCCCAATGCGGCAAAAGCGAACATCAGGGAAGCGGCAAGTGCGGGTAGTTTCATGCAGGGTTCCTGTGGTGGTGGGTCGAAATCAGGTAATCACGCTCGGTTGCGCGCGGCCGGTGCGGGCGCGCAGCTCCGAGACATTGTCGGCGATCGCGATCAGGCTCGATAAGGCCTGCTGCGTTTCCAGGTCGTGGCGGCCCGGGTCGGCCTCGTAGCGTTCGAGGTAAACGCGGATGGTGGCGCCTTCGGTGCCGGTGCCGGACAGGCGGAACACGATGCGCGAACCGTCGGTCATGACGATGCGCACGCCCTGGCGCGAGGCGATGGAATTGTCCACCGGGTCGGTGTAGACGAAGTCGTCGGCCAGCGAGACGCGGTAGTCGCCCAGCGCCTGGCCGGCCAGGGTCGGCAGCTTTTCGCGCAGCGCGGCCATCATGGCGTCCGCGGCGGTGGCGTCGACCGCCTCGTAGTCGTGGCGCGAATAATAATTGCGTCCAAAGCGGGCCCAGTGTTCGGTCACCAGCTCGCCGACCGACTTGCCGGTGGCGGCGATGATGTTCAGCCAGAACAGCACGGCCCACAGGCCGTCCTTCTCGCGCACGTGATCGGAACCGGTGCCGTAGCTCTCCTCGCCGCACAGGGTGGCCATGCCGGCGTCCATCAGGTTGCCGAAGTACTTCCAGCCGGTCGGGGTCTCGAAGCAGGACACGCCAAGCGCCTCGGCCACGCGGTCGGCGGCGGTCGACGTGGGCATCGAGCGCGCGATGCCCTTGATGCCGGCGGCATAGCCCGGCGCCAGCTTCGCGTTCGCGGCGATGATGGCCAGGCTGTCCGACGGCGTGACCGCGATGCCACGCCCGACGATCATGTTGCGGTCGCCGTCGCCGTCGGATGCGGCGCCGAACTCGGGCGCATCGGGACCGTTCATCAGCGCGATCAGCTCGGCCGCGTTGACCGGGTTCGGGTCGGGATGGTGACCGCCGAAGTCTTCCAACGGCTCGGCATTGATCACGGTGCCGGCGGGCGCGCCGAGGATGCCCTCGATGATCGCCTTGGCATAGGGGCCGGAAACGGCGCTCATGCCGTCGAAGCGCATCGTGAAGCCGCGCGCGAACAGGGCGCGAATGGCGTCGAAGTCGAACAGGCGCCCCATCAGTTCTGCGTAGTCGGCGACCGGGTCGATCACCTCGACCTGCATGCCTTCCAGTTGGGTCGTGCCGACCTGGTCGAGGTTCACGGGCGGCGCGTCGCTGATGCGGTAGGACGTCAGCGTTTGCGTTTTCGCGAAGATCGCCTCGGTGATCTTCTCCGGCGCCGGGCCGCCGTTGGCGATGTTGTACTTGATGCCGAAGTCGCCGTCCGGGCCGCCCGGATTATGGCTGGCCGACAGCACGATGCCGCCGAAGGCCGCGTGCTTGCGGATCACGCAGCTCACCGCCGGCGTGGACAGGATGCCGCCGCGCCCGACCAGGATGCGCGCCACGCCGTGGGCCGCGGCCATGTGCAGGATGGTCTGGATTGCGCTGCGGTTGAAGTAGCGCCCGTCGCCGCCGAGCACGAGGGTCTGGCCGGACAAGTCGCCGAGGGTCAGGAAGATGGCTTCGACAAAGTTCTCGAGGTAGCCCGGCTGCTGGAATTCGGTGACCTTCTTGCGCAGGCCCGAGGTGCCGGGACGCTGCCCGGCGAACGGCGTGGTCGCTACGGTGTTGATCGTCATGCTCCGCTCCTGTGTATGCATTCGTTTGTTAACAAAACGTTACGATACGACAGGAGCAAAAATCGCGGCGCAGGGTATTGGTGTTGGTAGGGTGGGCACGGGGTGCCCACCCTACGGGACTCAACGAAACCTCAAGCCTGGTTCGGCGCCTTGTCCGTCACCGCCAGCGTCAGCAGCGCCGCCAGCAGCATGCTCGCGCCGCCCAGCACCAGGGTCTGCACGGTGTGGCCGTCGAAGAATTCGCGGGTCACGAAACCGAGCAGCAGGCCGCTGACGATCTGCGGGATCACGACGAAGAAGTTAAACAGGCCCATGAAGTAGCCCATGCGCTTGGCCGGCAGCGAGCCCGCCAGGATCGCGTACGGCATGGTGAGGATACTGGCCCAGGCGACGCCGACGCCGATCATCGGCAGCATCAGCATGTCCTTGGAATCGATCAGGGCGATGCTCGCCAGGCTCAGGCCGCCGATGGCCAGGCAGGTGAAGTGCACGATCTTGCGGCTGGTGGCGCGGGCGAACACGGGCAGGATGAAGGCGGCCAGCGCCGACACGCCGCTGTACACCGCGAACATGATGCCGACCTGGTTGCCGGCTTCCTGGAAGGCCGCCGACTGGGCGTCGCGCGTGCCCCAGACCGCGTCGGCGATCGCGCTGCCGGTGTAGATCCACATCGCGAACAGCGCGATCCAGGTGAAGAACTGCACGAAGGCCAGCTGCACCATGGTCTTCGGCATCTTGCCGAAACCGCCGAGGATCTCGGCCAGCGCCACGCCGACGTTACGGGCGTGCTTGCGCTCGTGCTGGAAGCTGTCGAGGTCGGGCGGCGGCAGTTCGTCGGCGGTGAACACGGTCCAGCTGACGGCGACCATGAACACCAACGCGCCGGCATAGAAGGAGTAGCGCACGCTGTCGGGAATGGTGCCGTCGACCGGCACGTTCGACACGCCCAGGTGGGTGAAGATGGTCGGCAGCAGCGAGGCGATCACGGCGCCGCAGCCGATGAAGAAGGTCTGCATCGCATAGCCGGCGGTCTGCTGCGAAGGATCGAGCTTGTCGCCGACGAAAGCGCGGAACGGCTCCATCGAGACGTTGATCGCCGCGTCCATCATCCACAGCACGGCCACTGCCATCCACAGCGCCGAGGAGTTCGGCATCAGGAACAGCGCGATCGCGGCCAGCAGCGCGCCGATGAAGAAGAAGGGGCGGCGCCGGCCCCACTTCGGGTGCCAGGTGTTGTCGCTCATGTAGCCGATCACCGGCTGCACCAGCAGGCCCGTGACGGGCGCGGCGAGCCAGAACAGCGCCAGGTCGTCCGGATTTGCGCCGAGGGTCGAAAAGATGCGGCTGGTGTTGGCGTTCTGCAGCGCGAAGCCGAACTGGATGCCGAAGAAGCCGAAGCTCATGTTCCACAGCTGCCAGAACGACAGGCGCGGCTTGAGCGCGTTGGTATGCATTTCCATCTTTGTCCCCAAGCGGCCCGGCACGCGCCGGACTCTCTGTATGTGGCGAACGCCCCACATGCGCGCATCGGCCGGCTGTTGGGCAGGGACGGCGGCGGTCGGTGGGAGGCGTTCCCGTCCGAAAGGCCAGGAGGACGGGCTAGTTGCAGGGTAATTTGTAGCAAAATAACATGGCGTTTTCCGAGTGTCAATCCAGCATTCGCATAGTAAAATCGCCATATCCACGGGCTCGACAGTGACTTTTGTAGTCAAATAACATAACGATATGGAGACACCATGCTCGACATGCAGCGCCGGCTGAGCAATTCCTTCTACGCGTTGACCAGCTTGCCGGCCACGGCGATGGGTTTTGCGCTGTGCATCCAGATTTCCGCCCTCAGCTGGCTGCTGAGCACCAGGTACCACCTCGACATCCACGAGATCGGCATCGTCTGGGCCGCCGGTCCCCTGGCCGGCATCCTGGGCCAGGTGATCATCGGCTTCATCAGCGACAAGACCTGGTTCTGGGGCGGACGCCGCCGGCCCTTCATCCTGATCGGCGGCACCCTGGCCGCCCTCTCGGTGTTCCTGCTGCCGCGCATCGAGATCGTGGCCGACCTGCTGGGCGTGACCAATTTGCTGGTGGTGGCCGTGATCATCGCGCTGACGCTCGATTTGTCGATCAACATCAGCTTCAACCCGACCCGCTCGCTGATCGCCGACGTCACGCCGGAAGGCCAGGCGCGCACGCGCGGCTACACCTGGATGCAGACGATCTCCGGCTTCTGGGGCGTGATGGCCTACCTGATCGGCGCCTTCATCGATAACTACGCGCTCATTTCGATCGGCGTGATCATCGTGCTCGCGTTCTCGGTGCTGCCGGTGTTCCTGATCGAGGAACCACGCGAGCTGGCGCCGGAAACGAATGCGTCCGTGGCCCCCGCCGCCGCGACCGCCACCGACTGGGGCCAGTTGTGGCGCCTGTGGACGGCGCACGCCTTCAGCTGGTTCGGCGTGCAGGCCATGTTCGTCTACATCATCGCCTTCATCCAGCAGCACGTGGTCGCCGCCGGCGCCACGGCGGAACAGGCGGCGGCGCAGTCGGGACACGTGATCGCGATTTCGTTCGCGGTGATGAACGTGGTCGGCTTCCTGCTGCCGGCGCTGGTGCTGGCGCCCCTGGGCGCGCGCATCGGGCGCGTGCGCACCCAGGCGATCTGCATCGGCATCATGGCGCTGGCCTATTTTGCGATCGCCCTGTTCGCGCGCTCGCCCGCCAGCCTGTACGTGCTGATGGCGGTGGTCGGCATCGGCTGGGCGGCCGTGGTCAGCCTGCCCTTCGCGATCATGAGCGAAAAGGTCGACAAGCGCCGCATGGGCTTCTTCATGGGCCTGTTCAACCTGTCGGTGGTGCTTCCGCAGCTGGCGACGACCGGCGTGGGCTACGTGCTCAAGGACGCGGCGGACAAGAGCCTGCTGTTCCTGATCTGCGGCGGCTGCCTTGCGGTATCGGCCGTGCTGTGGACCTTCGTCAGCGATGCCCGCGCCGCACAGGCGCTGGAGCCGGCGCTGGTTAACTCGCACTAATAAAGGAAATCACGCATGCATCCCCTGCGCCGCCTCCTCTCGCCGCTGTGCCTGGCCATGCTGCTGGCCGCCCCTACCTTCTCGACGGCCGCCGACACGGCGCCGCGCAAGGCATCGACCGCCCTGCCCGGCGTGCACGTCCTGCCCGAGTTGCTGGACATGCCGGGCCTGGACCGCAAGCGCCAGGTCCGCCTGTACCTGCCGCCGGGCTACGCCACCTCGAACAAGCGCTATCCCGTGCTCTACATGCACGACGGCCAGAACCTGTTCGACGAAGCCACCGCCTACGCCGGCGAATGGAAGGTCGACGAAACGCTCGACGCGCTGGCGAAGGAAGGCAGGCTGGAACTGATCGTGGTCGGCATCGACAACGGCCTGGAAAAGCGCATGACGGAGCTGAACGCCTGGCCGCACGCGCAGTTCGGCGCCCCCGAGGGCCGCGCATACACCGACTTCATCGTCAAGGTGCTCAAGCCCCTCATCGACGGCAAGTACCGCACCCTGCCCGACCGGGCGCACACGGCCATCATGGGCAGCTCGATGGGCGGCCTGGCCTCGCATTATGCGATCGCCCGGTATCCCCAGGTGTTCAGCAAGGCCGGCGTGTTCTCGCCCGCCTACTGGACGGCGCAGCCCGCGTTCGACTTCATGGCGCAACATCCCGTGCCGAAGGATGCGCGGCTGTTCATGCTGATGGGAGAAAAGGAAGGCGGAGCCATGGTGCCGGACGTCGAGCGCATGGCGGCCGTGGTGAAGCAAAGCGGGCATCCGGCGGCGAACACGGTGCTGAAGATCGTGCCGGGAGCGGAGCACAACGAGGCGTTCTGGAGCGGGGAGCTGCGCGAGGCGTTGTTGTGGATGTTTGCGCCGGGAGAGTGACGTAGGGCGGGCACTCTGTGCCCACGCGAAACGATGCACAAACGCGGCTTGACGCCGAGACGAGAAGCGGACGATATGGCACGGCACCCAAATGCGTCCATTAGCCAAACGATGATCGCTACCGCCTCGTAGCGACTCATCCCCGCAGCGAACTGTCGGACCACCACGTAACGCGTGGGCACGG